>NZ_JANRHH010000056.1 GCF_030433435.1 Polycladomyces subterraneus | reverse complement strand
GTAACATGGTATCCCTACCGGAAGGTGGGGTTGGATCACCTCCTTTCTACGGAGCTTTTCGAAGCGAAACGACTTAACGGTGTATGGCTGGCGAGTCTGAAATCCACTCCTCAGTTTTCAGGGAATGCCGAAGTAAAACGCCCGGGTGAATAACCGGGTGTTGAGACTGCTGACATTTTGTCAGCGGTCTTTTTTGTCGCTGTATGCGCGTGATAAAATAGGTTTACATTTTTTTTAATTTGGTAAATAAGAAAAAGTAGAATAACTGGTTTTTGAAACAGGCCGGAAGGGAGTTTAGCCGAGCCATGGAGGAGAAAGTTAGCAAGGGGGTTCCGCGTGAAGGATCGGTACCAAAAGCTCGAAGAGTATAGAGAGGCGATGGATAAGGGTTTTAAAAGCGTTCGTATAGAGTTGGAGAAAATTCGTCATGAGATAGAACACATCAAAATGGACCCTAAAAATCACAAAGCCGTGGGCGAGTCAAAATCAAATTTGCCTCAATCTTGATACCGCCATTGCTGCAAAATAATAGATCCTACGCTGCAACCATGTAAAGGTAGAGGGAGCATCGCTTTCGATTCGCGAACTAGATACCAATTATTGAGTTTATCGCGATATGTGAAATGGATGCTTCAGCTGCCTTTTTTTATCTATTCGCATAAAGAAAAAGTCCAGCTGATTGCTGGACAAAAATCCACCCGATTGGAGTTTTTCCCTACCCATTGTTGATCGTTAAGCATTCGTCAGGTATTTATTTATCGAATAACTACTCGTTTTGATGTGTGGGGCGCATCACGAGCAGGGCATCACCGGTTGGACGTTCCTGACCGTCCGAAGGATGATTACGAAGACCGTCAGGACCCACAAAAGTCGAAGAGCCACCGCCGTCAAGATTTACAGCATCAGTGACACCGAGGCTTTTCATGAGTACCACTTCTTCCTTGAAGTTGAGCCCCGTTGCTACACCTGGAATACGTCCGTCCGCCACAACAATGATGATCTTGCCGTCAGGTGTAATGCCGGCAATCGTTCTTGGGTGCCGACGTACGCCGAAATTGTAGTAGAAAGGGCTTTCCGACCAATGGAATCCTTCTTCGTATGCATCAACTACAGGTTTTCCGTCTTTGAGCAGTATTGGACCACCGCTGACAATATTGATATTTTTGGTGAGTTTCAGGGGCTCACCATCTGCAGTCAGGATAGACTGTTTGATGTACAACTTTGATCCCATTTTCGCGTGAAGACGCAGCCAGTCAGCACCTTTCCCAATACCCTGCAAAATGATTCCCTTATCGGGGATTGTTCCACCACGTTTCTCGTCTAACGCAATCACTTTTCCATTCTCGTCCAGAGTCACCTGTACTCCGGTACCAGCATCTGCCACTCGGCCATAGTCCCGGGTAAAGTAGACAATCTCGTCTGGGTCAGTACATAAGAAGTCATGTTTAGGGTTATTGGTTGGTGTATCGTCTACGCCGCCACAGTTCAAGATAAGACCGGGCTTGCGGTTTATTCCGTCAATGATTGCCGATGATCCGTCAGAGGAATGAACCGAGATCACGGTCGACAGTTTTTCTACTCGAGCACCACGACCATTCGGGCTGGTCAAAACAAAGCTGCCGGTATTGTTCACCGCTTCACTGACGAGGCGTCCGTTCACTACGGAAAGGCCAGCAACGTCACCAGGTGTCCCATCGCTATCCCGCATCACAAAATAGCTGGCGTTTGTACCAATAAGCGCACCCGTACGACGGACAATAGATGATACTGTTTCGCTTCCAATCCCGTCCGGCGTTGCGAGAGCAACTTTGAGCTCACCACGGTATTGTTTCGGATCGATTGTCAAAATCCGGATTTCCCACGGGCCAGTTGTAGGTCCACCGTCCTCGGCACTATACTGAACAGAGCTGTTTTCGCCAATGACTTGACCGTTATCCAGACGGATCCCCGCCTGTTTGATCTTCTCCACCGTTGCCAGTGCAGAGGGTTTATCTGCAAAGAAACCTACGCGGACACGATAACCCAATGGACCGGTAGCGGGATCATCAGGCGCCCGCTCGTTTAGCGTCTCAATTCGTGAGTCGAAACCGGCCTTCTTCAGCGCAGCGTGAATGTCTTCAGCTGTTTCCTTGTCGTTTACGGTCGCTACGGTGACAGTGAAAAATGCCTTGGAGTCAGGGTAACCCCGGTGCACAGTAGTAATCGTCACTCCAGGGACAGGATGTTCAACCGTACGCCGCTCAGGTAATTCAGGATCGCCAATGGGAAGCTTTTCCGCGAACTGACTCTGCTCCGTGTGCGATTGTGCTGCCAGTGAATGCGATTCAAAAGCTGTGCTCATACTAACAACGAATATTGCTAATGTGGCTACCACTAACTTTTTACTCCATTTCCTCTTTCCAAACATGCTATCACCTCCCATTTCCTCATGATAATCACGATTTGTGAAACGACATTGAACCTCATGTAAACCTTTCTACATTGGTCGGTCAATCCCCATTGGCCCCACCCCTGGGCAGCTTTGCGGATGGTTTGGTCGTTGCCCGTAACTCCCCTTTTCTGTTCCTCGCTCCAAGATGTTATGGTGAGGATATATGAACAATAATAAATAAAAATGTTTATAAAGTATCCCTCCGGGGTAAAGGTTACTACCTTCATTTTTCATTCACCGAGGGGGCTTACGGATGAACAAATCGTTGCCAAGCTATCCCGATCTGCAGGGCAAAGTCGTGATGATTACCGGTGTTTCCCGCGGTCTTGGAAAAGCGTTGGCACTTGCATTTGCCGAAGCCAAGTCCGTGTTGGTTCTGTGCAGTCGTGGAAAGGAAGAGCTGGCCCAAACGGCGGCAGAGGTTGAAAAGCTGGGAGCGCGTTGCTTATCCATCGCTGCGGATGTATCCGTTCCTCGCGATGCCGAACGACTGGTCGCCACTGCTGAGGCGACATTCGGCCGCATTGATGTCTTGATCAACAATGCAGCTGTATTGGGCCCCAGTCCGATGCCGTATTTGTTGGATTTTCCGGAAGAGGCTTTCATGGAAGTGATGCGGGTCAATACGTGGGGACCGTTTCTTGTCACTCGTCGCGCCATTGCAGGAATGTTGGCACGACAAAGCGGGTCGATCATCAATGTAACGTCCGAGGCGGGGCGCGTCGGTTATGCAGGGTGGGGGGCTTACGGGGTTTCCAAGTTCGCATTGGAGGGATTGACTCAAACGTGGGCACAAGAGGTCGAGGGAACAGGAGTCCGCGTCAACATGGTAGACCCTGGGGAAATGGATACAGAGATGCATCGATTGGCCGTACCCGACTGTGATTATGAACTGGCTGATCCCCGGGAAGTGGTCGCGCCCTTTTTATATTTGGCATCCGATGTTTCCAGGGAGGTGAACGGTCAACGGTTGTTGGCGGAGGAGTTTGTGGGAGAGGAGGCGGAGTCATGAACATGGCAACCCCTTTTTCCTTTCGGGTTCCCGCTCGGCTCAACGCCGCGACGCCGCCTGAGAAAAGAGGGATCAGACGAGATCACGTTCGTTTGATGGTATTGGACCGAAAAACGGGGCGGACGCAACATGATCGGTTCGATCAGCTGGACCGCTATTTGGATGTCGGGGATGTGTTGGTGTTGAATGCAAGCCGGACGGTTCCTGCCTCATTACGGGCACAGTGGCGCCGAGGGGATCAGTTAATCATGTCGGAAGTAGAGGTGCGATTGGCACGCAGGTGGACCGAAGTAGAATGGGACGTGCTGGTTATGGGAGGAGAGGTGCAGGAGAGAGACCTGTTGGTTTTCTCCGGGGATCTGTCGGGTGAAGTGATCGGACGGAAAGCGGATCATCCATTGGTGCGTTTGCGTTTTTCATTGTTGGGACCGGCACTGTGGGAAGAGTTGTATCGGTGGGGGGGACCGATTCGGTACGAATATGTAACCGGTCAGTGGGGATTGGAAGAGTATCAGACAGTAATGGCCAGCGTGCCGGGATCGGTGGAAATGCCATCAGCCGGTAGGGCTTTTTCCTGGGAGATGTTGATCCGCCTGCGGCGCAAAGGGATCAAAATTGCTTGGATCGTTCTGCATACGGGGTTGAGTTATTTTTTACATGATCGATGGCGTTTATCCCCTGAGGACAATTGGGAGGAGTACAGGGTACCGGAAGAAACGGCCAACATGGTCAATGAAGCTAAACGATGCGGCAAACGGGTCATTGCGGTTGGAACGACAGTCGTACGGGCTTTGGAAACCGTCTCACCTCGTGGATTTGCGGAAGCGGGAACAGGATGGACCCATTTGACGATTGATCAGGATTATACATTGCGGATCACGGACGGTTTGTTGACCGGCTTTCACGAACCGGAAGCAAGTCATTTGGATCTGTTATCGGCTTTTATCCGGCCGGACCGGTTAAACCGTGCCTATTTGGAGGCAGTGGAACGTGGATATATGTGGCATGAATTTGGTGATATGAATTTGATTATGTGATGGGAATTGAAAAAGCGGCAGCCAGCGTCGCTCGACAGGAATTTCGGGCCCGCTCCTCTAACAAAGGGTGGCCGTTTTCCCACAAGCGTTTGCGTTACAGGAACGAGAGGGAAAACGGCGCACCCTAGATGGTTGGACCACTTTTGTCAGCAGTCACATCGTTCCGTGTGGAGCGGGGTGAATTATTTTTTGTTGGGGCATTCTATATGAGGTGATCAAGAAGATGATGGGCTACTGCTGGCAAATACATGTTGTTGTGGGGTGATGAAGACGTGTTACGACTGAAAATGCCCTTGAGCCGAGATGGATACAATGGTTGAAGTTATGTGAGCAGCATGTCGCCATATATATAATGAAGCGTTTTTTAGACACTCGAATCTGGAAAATAATTTCTCGAAAAAAGTGCTTGATTCGATGTGGAAGCTGTGCTATATTATTATTCGTCACGACGAAAGAGCTGAGAAATCAGCGGAAAACAAACGTTGCACCTTGAAAATTGGAT
>NZ_JANRHH010000055.1 GCF_030433435.1 Polycladomyces subterraneus | reverse complement strand
CGCCGCCCATGTGGGTACATGCCCGGTCGCGCAGAACCATATGGGATGGGGTGATGACACACCCCTTAGCTTGGGGGTTGCCCGAAACAGAAATTGACTGAGGGCGTTAACCACTCAAGAATCCCACGGCTTTAGCCGTGTGGAGTGTCAACCACGGAGAAATCCTGCGACACGTCATCGCTCACGAAATCCACCATGTCGGTCAGCTGTCCATCTGGGCGCGGGAATTGAATCTGACTCCGCCGTCAGCCAATGTGATCGGCAGAGATCTGATGGAGCGGAACAAGGCTTGACGGGTGAACAGCGGGAGCGCATCATGACGTCTTTCGCCACCTCCTCCGCCCCCAATTCAACAAATTTCCAATTTCGAAGAAATCAGCTGATGACAAACTCCCATTCAGACGCTTGTTCGAGATAAATTTATGTTGGATCAGGCATAATTCACTAACAAACCGAACTCCTCTATTGAATCGGTGATCCTCATTTAACGATGACAACCTGTTTCATCAAATATGTCAATCAAAGGGGGTGAGACATGTTCCCATATGGAAACACTCTCCCCCATTGCTCACCATTTAGGTTCTTAAGCGCCCATTTGTTCCTCTTGAGAACGGACTTCCTCATCTCTTTGCTTGTTTTTCCAATATCCTGCACCGATCACTCCCACCGTGAAAGCCACGCTAACCACCCATTTCAACCACTCCATGTCCTCCAGCCAATGCCGGATAAGAGTTTCTTCCATCAACATAGACCCTGCCGTCCAAGCGATCACCCCAGAACCGATATACACAATCACAGGAAAACGATCGATCCATTTGATGATAAGGGAACTCCCCCAAATCATAATTGGCATGCTCAGCAGCAATCCCAAAATCACGATCAGAAAACTGCCATGTGCCGCTCCGGCTACCGCCAGTACATTGTCCAACCCCATGACGGCATCAGCGATCACGATGGTGCGAATCGCCTTCCACAAACTGGACTCCACTTGAATCTGATGCTCCTCTTTTTCTTCCACCAGCAATTTGAATGCGATCCATATGAGCAACAGACCGCCGACCAGCATCAGCCCCGGTATCTTCAGTAGCCACACCACCAACAACGTCGCCAAGGAGCGAATGCCGATCGCACCGAACGTTCCCCAGAATATCGCTTTTTTCTGTTGATCTTTCGGCAATTGTCGCGCCGCCAGTCCGATCACCAACGCATTGTCCCCCGCCAACAATAAATCAATCATAATGATGGCCAAGAGTGCGGATACAAATTCCATGATATCTCCCCTCCCTCAACGTTGGATGGTCCCTTTCATCAGATCTTGTCAACCAAGGGGAGTGCGGAAAACCGTATTTTCGCAGATGGATACGCTCAAAACGGCGGAATTCGAACGCCATCACGCATTTTCACGCACTCCTTTCCCCATGAACCGCGATTCATCCGTATTTCATGAAGGTCAACCCCCTTTCGGCGCCGAAAAAGAAAAGCGACCTTCACCCGAGCGGGTAAAGGTCGCATATTAAAAAGACCTTTACCCGTCAGGTAAAGGTCTCGCTCACAACGTTACCGTTGCCGACAAAGCCGGGGACATGCATCCCGTAATGACGACTTTGCCGTTCCAGCTACTCCCCTTTGACTCCATTATATAGAGAGCCCTATCACATCGTCAATGGCCAAACAGCCTTATTTTTAAGAAAAAGATCCCCTGTCTGATTCCAATACCGGTTCTCATACCCAAGTTCTGTACAATTCCTCGACAACCATTGGTGTGGATGGGAATACATGACTTCCCCCGTTTCTATGGATTTGTTTATAATGACAAAGTTAGAAAGGCCATTTGAGAGAGAGGGATAAGGTGCGAAAGTGTTGGATTGCGTGGTGTGCAGTGCTGATGCTGACAGGGTGCTCCACTTTTGCCGACTACTATGCAGCAAGCTGCCTTGTCAATGAGATGAATCCCCTCGTACAACAAGACGCTGCGTATCTATCCTTGATGAAACAATTCCAACACCTGCAACAACAGCAAAGTCAACTGGAAGATGCACTCGCCGAAACCAACAAATCGAATGCCAAAACCGTCATCGCTGTACTGAAGCTAATCGACCGTCAATCTCGTTTGATTCAACAAGCGGAGAAGATCAACCAGAGGGCATGGGAAAAGTTGCCGAAACTCAAACGCTGGGCGGCTGATATTGACAGGAAGGAACCCCGCGTTTGGGCACGCAAAGTGACCACATTATGGGATGCCAGACTGAAACTGCGGATTCAGGCAGTCAGCCTCATCCAACGGCTTCTTCAGCAGGAAAAAACGTACTTCGTCCAATTGCAACAGGGAAAACGACCGGTACAAGGACCTGACAGTACGCTGAGCGACCGGTACGAACAACTGACCCGGCAGTTATATGATCAAACCACGGCTTTTAATCAAGCTTGGACTACTTTCAACTACCTCACAACCGCGAAGCCGGTAGCCTCCCGGAAAAGTCAGTGAGCCGGCCGATTTGATGGGGGAAGGGGATTCGGTACTAATGAAACCTCTACCCCTCCCTGCCCTTTGTTTGAAACTCACTACACCCAAACCCACCGATTGATCCAATCGGATAAACCAAGCCTTTTCCCATCTTGACTCACCTAATGGTGCTTTCCCGGGCAATTAACTGCGGTTCCAATACCACAGCTTCTCCTTTTCCACCAGACAGCATGCGAACCAATAATTCCGCTGCTTTTTTCCCCATTTGGTAGCGGGGCTGGTGAATGGTCGTCAACGGCGGGTGGATATACCGAGCCAGATCGATGTCATCGTATCCGACCACGGCCACATCCTCCGGCACACGTTTTCCCCATTGTTGAAGTGCCCGGAGCGCTCCGACCGCTATCATGTCACTGGCGCAAAACAGCGCGGTCATGTCGGGGAAGCGAGACAGCAACCGATTCACTCCCTCTACGCCAGCGTCTTCCTCAAAATTGCCATCAAACACCTGATCCGGATCAAAGGTCAGTCCGTTTTCCTTCAATGCCTGGCGATACCCCTTCAGACGATCGAAACTAACGTATGCCTGCCGGTGACCGTTAATCATGCCGATGCGGCGGTGTCCGATATCCACCAAATGCTGCACTGCCATACGAGCCCCGCAAACATTGTCCACCATCACGTGTCCGCATGTTTTTGAAATCAGCGGTACGTCGATCAGCACGCACGGCACTGAAGCATCCAGCACTTCTTGCAAGTAACGGTCATCGGTTCGGACACCCATTAACAATACACCGTCCAATTGACGGCGAGTGCACAGTTCCATATAAGAGATCTCCTGTTGTTGGTTTGGACTGGTCGCAGATAGAATTACATCGTATCCCATCAATGCCGCCTGATCATGCACACCGCGAATAATGTCGAAAATGAAATGATGACTGGAAGGAGAACATGTCAATTCTGAAATAATCAATCCAATTGTTTTGGATTTTTTCATCACTAAACTGCGGGCCACTGCATTCGGTCGAAAGTTCAGCTCATCAGCAATGCGCAACACCCGCTCCCGCGTGCGAGGGTGGATGTCGGGATAACCGTTCAGCGCTCTCGATACGGTTGTGATCGAGACCCCCGCCCGTTTGGCGATATCTTTAATGGTCACTGACATGTTGTTTCCCCCGATGAAAACGTTTTCAACATCATCATATAAAAATGTTCGTAATTTCGTCAACTCTCATATTTCACGGGATTGGGAATGACAACCGGACCGATCTCGGTATATCATGGGTGTGAAGTTGGAACAACAGATACCGTAGAGGACGAATGAAAGGATGACAGCGGCCATGCACCAGGTCCTGGAGAACTATCCGTTGTGGGCGTCCATCATCGCGATCGCTCTTGCACAATTTTTAAAGGTTTTATGGAATTACGCCCTACATCGCGTTTGGGATTGGAATTGGTTGATCAACACGGGCAGTATGCCCAGCGGACACACGGCGGCTGTCACCTCGCTCGCAACCGCCGTCGGCCTGCAGGAAGGGTGGGATTCCCCCACCTTTGCCATCACCACGATTTTGGCCATCATCGTGATGTACGACGCTACCGGCGTTCGGCGTCATGCCGGAATGCAAGCACAGGTACTGAATCGCTTGATGGAGGATTTCACGGAACTGTTGGCGGAAATACGTCGAAACAAAATCAACCCCCCGCAAGCGGGGGTAAAATTGAAGGAAATATTGGGTCATCAGCCCATCGAAGTCTTTACCGGTGCGTGGTTCGGGATCTTCATCTCTCTCCTCGTGTATTGGTTATGGCCTAAATAAACAGGCTCATGAAGATTTCGTCCACATATTCACCTTCCAGCACATATTGTTTGCGCAAATGACCCTCTTTACGAAAGCCGTACTTTTTGTACAGTTTAATCGCCCGTTGATTGTTGGAAAACACGTCCAGATTGATTTTTTCCAATCCGTTGGCCTTGGCCCATGCGATGGTATATTCCATCAGTTTTTTCCCCAGTCCCATTCCACGAAAGCCCGGTGCCAGCCAAGTGCGGAATTTGGCTGTGTGCCGGCTCATCTCCATCGATCCGCGCTTCAATATTGCGACGCCAGCGATCTTGCCGTTCACCTCGGCCACGGTATACATGCCATCGTCCTTCTGGATGTCACGAATCTCCTTCCGGTGCTCCTCACCAGAAGGCATCGTATCCAGATCTTCTTCCAGATAGACTCCTTCCTTCACGACACGTGCCATCCGTTTGGTGATTTCCGGCGCGTCGCTTTCCCGAGCTGGACGGAGGGTGACCCACTGTCCGTCCTTCGTGCAGTACAAACGCCGTTCCCGAAAGGGTCGTTCCACTTTCTTGCCTACGGTTTCCGTTTTCATCGCCATGCGTAGAGTAGCTCCTTTCAAATCGCTCCCTGTGGATCGAATCGGGGAGATGCGGTATGATCGAGAAAAGGAGGGACCACAATGAAGCGCATTGTCTCCATCTGCCCCAGCAATACCGAAATCCTCTGCCTCCTCGGTTTGGAAGACCGCCTCGTCGGCGTGGACGATTATTCCGACTGGCCGGAATCAATCAAGCATCTCCCCCGACTCGGGCCGGATTTGGATATCGACATGGAAAAAGTACGTTCGCTCCAGCCCGATTGGGTGCTCGCTTCCCTCAGTGTCCCTGGGATGGAGAAAAACGTGGAGCGCCTTCGACAAGCCGGTATCCCCTATTTGGTTCTTTACCCGAAATCGATCAAAGATATTCCCCGAGATATCCGAATCGTGGGATCCGCCTGTGGAGTGGAGGAAGCGGCAGAGCGCACAGCAACGATCTTCGAGGAACGAATCCGGCAAATCCGGGAGCGGGTCCCGAAGGATCAACCTCGACCGCGCCTGTATTGGGAATGGTGGCCCAAACCGGTATTTACGCCGGGCAGACGCAACTGGCTGACCGATGTAAGCGAAATCGTCGGGGGGATCAACATTTTCGGCGACGTCGATCGGGAATCAGTTCAGACCGACTGGGAAGTGGTAGCTGCCCGCGAACCCGACTATACCCTGATCGTATGGACCGGAGTACGAACCGACCGCATCCGCAAACAACTCATTACAAGCCGACCGGCATTCAGGGGAAAACAGTTTGCACGGGAAGACCGCGTGCACATATTAGATGAGGGCTGGTACTGCCGCCCCTCCCCGAGATTGCTGACCGGCATCCAACACTTGGCACATATACTGTATCCTGATCGTTTCGGCCCTCCGGACCCCGAACGTCCGCTGGCTCCCATCGCCGTTCGGCCATAAAAAAACCTCCTCCGATTCGTCGGAAGAGGGTTAAAACATGCGGTATCCTTTGACACGCAGCGTCTTGATTGCCCACCCGCTGACAAACGCACCGACCAGCCCGCTAAACATGATGATCATGTCTACGATCATCAGTCCACCTTTGCTGACAATAAAGAAGATCAGCAAACCCGTATATGCGATCACCGGAAACCAGGTCGTTTTCAAAATCATGTTTAAAATGAATCCGATTCCGAAAAAAAGCACGAAAAACAGCGGAACGGACACAATCAACTGGGGCAGACTCACCGTCATCGCCTCCGCTCGTCGAATCATTTTTCCTTATTATTTTGCTCTCAATCAGTGTACAGAAAAAACGGACACCGGTCAATTCCGTACCGTTACAAACGCGAAATGCGGTTGACAGATCGCCGCATGGATTTGCACTCGCCTCAAGCTTTGAAACGGACGAATTCAAGAATTTCCTCAACCTCGTACAGGAACTCAGGGAGGACAGTAGCCAGCCGCCGCTACACCTTGCGCGACACACCGATGTTCAGTTGTGTACCAACAATGTGACGGATGCCCTCAACACATGATAATGGGTCGAACTCAAAAGCGGGAGCCACTCATAAGAGAGAGCGGCTCCCGCTTTTCATCATCTCACTCATCCTGCGTTTTGTTTGCCGGTTCCACCGCAGGATTCGCACGTTTCCGACCCCCCCAGAAGGAGTTGGTAATATCCATCTCCTCCGCAATAGAGGCATGTATCTTCCCTTTCCAATGTAGTAGCGGTCGTCATTGACAGCCCCCCTGTTCTTCTTGGTTCTCTTTATTTTCTCTAATTTTCAGATAATCATACCTGAGAATAAGAAAAAAATAAAGAAGTAAATTTTCCCAATATTCCGTTTCTGATTGGATGTAAGCGTAACCATGAACTGATTTCACTGATTCTCTTTTTTACACACTATTTTTGAGCCATTTTCAGTGAATAAAACAAACCCCTTCCTCCCGGAAGGGGTTGATCTCTTTAGCCTAATCGATCAGATCAAGTGCCGGCCCTTGCGCAATACCATCGGTATGCCACCCAACAGATACAGCCAACGCAACTCGATGATGCGTTTCATGATGGCGGCTTTGCGGCCAAACATTTTGCTCTTGCCCACAATGCCGATCGCTTCCTTGCGACCCAGTGAAGCAACGGTTCCTTTCAAGTCGAATACAAACGGTTCCATCTGGCCGCCTCGAATGGCTGCCACCAGGTTTTTCGCGCAGTTTTGCCCTTGTTGCGTGGCGATCTGTGCCGTCGGCGGATAGGGACGTTCGTTTTCTTTGTTGAATACCAAGGAGCTATCACCCAGCACGAACACTTCCGGATGTCCCGGTGCACGGAGAAACTCATCCACTTTGACGCGTCCCCGCATTGTTTCCAAGCCGGACTCTTCCACCAGTTTGTTGCCGCGGACACCACCCGTCCAGACAACTGTTGCGGCTTTGATTTCTTCACCGCCTTTGAGGATCACGCCGTCTTCGGTGCATTCTTCGATCGGGGTGCTGAGGCGGAACTCCACACCGTTACGTTCAAAATACTTGACCGCGTAATCCACCAGCTCGGGATCAAATCCGGGCAGAACCGTCGGTGCCGCCTCGATGTTGATCAGACGTACCTTTTCCCGGGGAATGTCGTATTTGCGGCACAGCTCGGGCATCCGATCGATCAATTCACCCACAAATTCGATACCGGTAAATCCGGCTCCACCCACCACGATGGTGATCAGGTCTTGACGTTGACCTTCATTGTGGTATTTGGAGAACATGTACTCGATGTGTTGATTGATCATCCGTACACTGTTGATGTTACGGATAAACATGGCGTTTTCCAGCAGTCCTTGAATACCAAACGTTTCCGGGGCACTTCCCAGACCGATCACCAGATAGTCGTAGGACAACGGTTCGTTTTCCGCCAGGTGTACTTCTTTTTGATCCAGTTTGATGGCGGTGACCCGATCCTGGATGAACTTCACTTTGTTTTCATCGATAATGTCCCGGATCGCGATGCGTGCATGGTCTGCCGGTTGTGTGCCGGCTGCCGGCTCGTGCAACAAGGTGGTGATGTAATGGTAATCGTTTTGGTTGACTAATGTGACTTCGGCCTCATTGTAGTTGAGTTTCTTTTGCAGGCCGACCACTGTCATCAAGCCGGCATAGCCGGCTCCCAATACGACGATTTTCGGAGTTGCCATTGATATCACTTCCATTACTAAGATTTCAGTATGAGAAACTCATCACATAAAATCCGCCAATTATTTCCTCATCCTTCATCAGAACCCACAGTTTATGATAATTTTTTCACGTACTCTTGGCAAGGCTTTTTGGTCAGATTTTGTCCCCGTCCGTTCTTACGACGCTCAATGCCATCGGTCCCCTCTTTCCATTGTGAAAAATCAACATTATAATTGTTAACGATGACCAATGTTCGGTATCGGTCCTTTGGAACGAATCGGAGGTGCTCACATGGGTGGCGGAACGCAACGGGAAATCATGGACATCACGATCATCGGCGGAGGGCCTGTCGGACTCTTTGCCGCATTTTATGCCGGGATGCGCCAAGCATCCGTTAAAATCATTGAGAGTATGCCCCAACTGGGGGGGCAATTATCAGCCCTGTACCCTGAAAAATATATTTACGACGTAGCCGGTTTCCCCAAAGTACGGGCACAAGAGTTGATCAACAACCTGATCGAGCAGGCCAATCTGTTCAATCCGGTCTATTGCCTGGAAGAAAAGGTGCTGAATGTTGTCAAAAATGAAGACGGCATTTTTGAGTTGACTACCAACATAGGGTTGCATTTATCGCGAACAGTCATCATTACGGCCGGCTGCGGAGCATTTGAGCCTCGGAAACTGAATATTCCGGGGGCTGAAAAGTTTAAAGGGAAAAACTTATTCTATTTCGTCAACGATTTGAATCAATTCCGGAATCAGGACGTACTGATCGCCGGCGGTGGCGATTCGGCTGTCGACTGGGCGTTGATGTTGGAACCGATCGCCAACAGCGTCACACTGATTCACCGCAGGGACACCTTCCGCGCACATGAACACAGTGTGGAACAGATGAAAAAATCCAGCGTCCGAATCATCACGCCACGAGAAATTCAATCCTTACATGGTGAGGAACATATCGAAAAAGTCGTGATCGTGGACAAAAAAGCGGGTGTGACCGAGGAATTACAAGTGGATGCACTAATCGTCAGCTTCGGGTTCGTTTCTTCACTCGGCCCGATCAAAGAGTGGGGCCTCCACATCGAGAACGGGGGAATCGTCGTCAATTCGCGCATGGAAACCAATATTCCTGGCATCTACGCCGCAGGCGACATTGCCACATATCCCGGAAAAGTGAAATTAATTGCCGTCGGGTTTGGCGAAGCGCCCACTGCGGTGAACAATGCAAAACAATTTATGGACCCTTCAGCCCGACTTCAACCAGGTCACAGTTCCAGTATGAAACTTTGATGGGCAGTCTGGACGTGTGAAAAACCAAAAGCCGTCACCCAGCCGAGCATCTAGCGCCAAGGATACGGATCGGAGGCGGATGACGGTATATTGTGGAACTTGATCAGCATTCCTTTAACCATCACAAACCAATGGAAATCCAAACAGCCGCTTTCTCCACTGTTACCGGTGAGGGAATAGCGGTCTTTTTATTTGCATAAACCCAATGGATCACCGCCAAGCTAAACCTATGAACGTCCAAACGCGAGGGGATGTTTGATGGTACAGAGAAAATGGTTGGCGGTTTTGTACTATGCAGGATTGGTGGGGTTGACTCTGTTCATGCCGTTGGCGATCATGACCGCCATGCGGGAACGAGGTGAACCCACCCTGCTCACGTGGATCGGCGGCGGCATCGCCTTTGTCATTTGGATCAGCTATCTCATCTTGCCCAGTTGGCTGGAGCATCGGGACGAATGATGCAAACGGTCGATTATGGTTGCCCCATTTGCAATGGCTTGATTAGCTTATCCATTCTCTGTCCCAATTGCGGTGAACCCATGGAGGATCACGGGCGTCTCCTCGACTTTTTTGCCAATTACAGCCCGTACCGCCCGATTGACGATTTAAAAAAAACGGATGGATGGATCGATGAGGCGAACCATCAGTGCCCGCATGTGGTTTATTGTCCCCATTGCGACTTCTCGGACACGCTGACGGTGGCAGAAGTGCATTTTTCCGCCATCCATCCCGACAGGTGATGCAGGATGGAGAAAAAACGGTATTACGTCACGGTACACCCCGGTGCTTATCAGGGGGAGATCCGCGAACATCTGGACCCCAATGACGCGTACTACGATTATGCCATCGACGCGACACCGGATGAACTGCAATCCTTGCGCCAATTGATGGACCTTGCTTCGGAACATGATTACGGTGGATACTTTCAATCCCATATTCCGACCAAGGCCTACCACCTGATGAATAAGGAAAACCAGGCGTACGATCAGTACTTGCATGCCATTTATCGAAAAATCCATGAACTGGGTACACCGGAAACCAAACGCCAGATCGAAAGCCTGGGCGTGTTTGAAACTTAATCCGCGCCTGATTTTCTTCCTTTGGTACAACCGCCCATCTCGAGCGGTCATCCTGTCTCGTATCCTGATACGGGGAGGAGATCACCATGGGAAAGAAAAAAGGCAAACTGAAAAATCGTGAGAAAAAGGCTCACAATCCGCCCAAACAGCGCACAACCACTGTCGCGGATCAATACCACCGACTGGAGGTGGCTCCCTTGGAACGGGCATACAGACAAGCTTGGCAAGCCAAGGCATATGGCACCGCCAGTGAACTGTACATGAAATTAACCGAGGCGCGTCGCCGCCACCGGGTGTTGATTTTCCGGCGGGATCGGATCCCGATCGGCAGGACCTAAACGGGATCAAGTTAGAAAAATGATAAGGACAAAAAGGGCGCGCACAGATGCGCCCCCTTTTTGTGTTTAATAAGAGGAAGAATCGTCTATCTCCCGAGCGTTTTGTTCCACATCAGCCGGGATATCCACCTGTTGAACTTCTCCTTGGAAATCCATGGTCCAGTATTGTTTCAAGTAGCCCGATTTCCCGTTTTCCTCCATACCCACCTCGGCAGTTTGTTCCGCCTTGGTTTGCCGGAATGTTTTTTTGTCCACCCACAAAGTCACGCTCATGCTTTTGAATTGAATCCCATCATCATTCCATATATTTTGACCATTCTAGTCTGAAAAGTCGATATAGGATTTGATTCTCTTATCATTGTGCAGGGTGAGTTCCAACCGGTATGCATCCGCTTCTTCATGAAGTTTAACTTTCTTTCCTTCCTCGCGGAACAGCTTGAGGATTTTGGTTGTATCGTGTTGCATACCTTGGTACAGTTCCTGCACCTCGTCCTTTTCTCCCGCTTGGAATCGTTTTTTCACCCAACCGTCTGTCGATTCCGCGGTTCCATATCCCGTGTATACATTTCCATATTGATCTGATGATTTTCACCCGGTGCATCCATATGAATATCCATGACACTGTGATGCCGATTCTGCTGTGCCTGCTCATACGTCATTTCTGCTTGAACGTGTATTTTCTCCCGGATCTTCAGGCCCCAATATCTTTTGATCGGCTTGGATATGCCACTTTTCTCCTTTCAATTTCTCCATCGTGTCGATCGACTTGTCCACCACTTGATCGACTGTCAACGGCTTTTTCTGTTCCTGAACGGATTGCAGCGCTTGTACGGCGGTCTGCACACTGCATCCGGCCATCAGCCATACCACGCCGGCCACCACCGCACAACTGACCGCCATTTTCTTCGTCCACGCTCCCGACATGTGCATCTCCTTTTCTCGGATCAGTACAAGTGGATAGAATAATGAAAAAGAACTTTTTCTATTTTAGAATCATTTCTTCTGCTTGTGCAGAAATCCACACAATTTCGGATGAGAAGGTACAAAACTGGAGAGGAGATTCGACACATTCGGGTAAATATTTTACATGTGATGAAAATCGAATAAAATAAATAACCTTCCTGAAAAGGAAGGAGGTAATTTATACATAAAAAGACGTCCCGCTTACGGATTGATATCCGTTTCAGGACGTCATTCATCCATCACCCATACGTATGTTCTATTCATCCACCCAATCGCCTCAAAAACGTCAACACTCTTCCGGTTTGCCTGCGTTATCGGCGGTACGGAAGGAATGGCCGCAACCGCACGTAGCGATGGCGTTCGGATTGTGGATGGTGAAGCCACCACCCATCATCGATTCTTTGAAGTCGATTTCCAATCCCTTGATCAGATCAAGGCTGTGTTGGTCGACCAAAATCCGTAGTCCGTGTTGTTCCAATTCGAGATCGTCTTCCGTTTTATCCTCATCAAAACCCATGCCGTACGAAAATCCGCTGCATCCACCATGGGTCACACCGATGCGCAGGTACAATTTCTCCGGATGCTCTTCCTGAGCGAGCATTTCCTTGATCCGGTGACTCGCCCGTTCCGTCAACGTGATCATCATCATCCCTCCCATGGGAGTCAGGGTTGCTTGCTGCACAGCATTCCCTTTCTTACATCCAGTATACAGGGAATGCCTGGCGGATACAACCGCCAGGCATTCGGGTGGTGGTGGATGGGGGAAAGCGGTGTGATCGGAGGAATGCGACATATTATCAGAAATACAGCGCATCGGCTTCACGCACACGGTCAGGCGTCGAAGAGAGCGGGTAGATGCGATGAGGTTTCGACAGGTTCCGTTCCTTTACCCACGCGTTCAACAGACCGTCCAGTTCCTTGCTCAACAAGTGAACTTCCGGATGGGACAAGCCCAAGCGTTGAGCCGCCTGCTCCATCTCATGCCGCATTCGCTCGATCTCCTCTTCCAACCGCTTCCCCTTCAGCATCGGTTTCCTCTCCTTTTCGGGTTATGTAGCGTGAACAGACACATTGGGGGGGATTCGAACAAATGTGCTTTACCACTATATTACCGTGAATCCGACAAATTGAAAACCAGTTTTTTGCTAAATCTCACTTAATTCTATGTATTTGTTTCTTATTGTATAATAATGGGGATGGATGTTGAAAGGAGTGTTAGTATGGGTGATCCCCGGATTCGACAAATGGCGCAGGTTCTGATCGCTCATTCGATTCGTGTCCAAAATGATGAACAGGTGTTAATTCAATCCACGCCACTGGCGATGCCTCTGGTGGAGGAGTTGTACCGCTTGATTTTGGAACGGGGCGGTCATCCGGTTCCCTTCTTCACCACGGAACGGCTACAACGGATTTTTTATGAAACTGCACCGGATGAGAAACTGGATACCCTCCCCGGCATCATTCGCGAAGCCTACTTACAGGCAGACGCATTGATTTCCATCGATGCCCCGGAAAACCGACGGGAACTGATGCAGGTCGATCCCAAACGATTGCAGCGCCACCGCAAGGCCAAAGCACCGCTGTTGGATCGATACATGCGCAACGAAGCCAAATGGGTCGTATCCCTGTTTCCCACGCCATCACTGGCGCAAGATGCCGACATGCCGCTCTCCCAGTACGAGGATTTCGTATTTGATGCGATCAACCAGGATTGGAACCGCATGAAAGCCACCATGGAAAAAGCGAAGGCGTTGTTTGACGAAGCCCGCGAAGTCCGTATCGAATCTCCCGGCACCAACCTGGTCATTGGTTTGGAAGGCCGACACGGAGTGATCGACGGTGGTGAAAACAATATGCCCGGCGGGGAATTTTTTTATGCCCCGGTGGAACATCAAACGGAAGGTACGGTTACGTTCGAATGGCCGCAAGTCTATAACGGACGGGAAGTATCCGGCATCCGGCTCGTGTTTCGGGATGGCAAAGTGACGGAAGCCACGGCAGAAAAAGGAGCGGACTTTCTGCACGAAGTGCTGGAGACGGACGAGGGAGCCCGTTATCTGGGAGAATTGGGGATCGGGTGCAACACCGGCATCACTCGTTATACCAAAAACACCCTGTTCGATGAAAAAATGGGGGGAACTGTCCATCTGGCCATTGGGCAGGCTTATGAGGAGTGCGGGGGGAAAAACCGTTCCGCCGTTCACTGGGACATGGTAAAAGACCTCCGCAAAGGTGGACGGATTTATCTGGACGGTCGGCTGGTGCAGGAAAACGGGGAGTGGTGTTTCTAGCAGAATGTTTATGATAAAATAGTGATGAATTGCACAAAGCGACCATGATGAGAAAGAAGGGAATCCGATCATGACGGCCATTTCGATGCCGGACACCCTTACGGACATTCGCGAAAAGGTCGAACGGGGAGAACGTCTCACATTTGAAGACGGTGTCCGCCTGATGAAGTCGAACGACCTGCTGGCCATCGGTCAAATGGCCGATCTGGTCCGACGGCAGAAAAACGGCGACAACGTCTATTTTATCGTCAATACCCATTTGAACTATACCAACGTTTGTTATCTCGACTGCAAACTGTGCGCGTTTGGTTTGAAGCCGAACGATCCCAGATCGTATACGCTCTCCTTGGAACAGATCGAAGAGAAGGCCAAGCAAATCGCGGGAAAAGGGTTTACCGAGTTGCACATCGTCGGCGGCGTGAATCCCAAGCTGCCTTTTAGCTATTATGAAGACATTATTCGGATCGCCAAAAAACATAATCCGGACATTCATGTACAAGCTTTCACAGCAGTGGAAATCGACTATCTGGCCCGCGTCTCCAAAATCGGTGTGGACGAAGCGATTATGAGGTTGCGGGAAGCGGGACTGGGCTCCATCCTGGGCGGTGGGGCCGAAATCTTCCATCCGGAAATTCGGAAAGTGATCTCCGGTCACAAAACCAATGCCGACCGCTGGTTTGAAATCCACGAAATCTGTCACCAGCTCGGTATGAAGTCCAATGCGTCCATTTTGTACGGGCATATCGAACAACCGGAACACGTGATCGATCATTTGATTCGTCTGAGGGAGTTACAAGACAAGACCGGGGGATTCCAGGCCTTTTTCGGCTTCGCTTTCCACCCCGAAAACACTCAGCTGGCACGGGAATTCACTTTGCCTAGTGAAACGACCGGAATGTACGACTTGAAAATCCTGGCCGTCTCCCGATTGATGCTGGATAACTTCCCGCACATCCGTGCGTTCTGGATGATGATCGGTTTGAAACTGGCCCAGGTTTCTCTCCATTTCGGTGTCGACGATCTGGACGGCACGGTGATGGAAGAACAAATCGTCCATGCCGCCGGGGCCAAAACGAAACAGATGACCCCCAAACAGGAATTCATTCGCATGATCAAAGAAGCGGGGCGAGTGCCGGTCGAGCGGGACACCTTGTACAACATCATCCGGACTTATTGAGCCGAGAAACCGGAGGGAGGATACGATCATGACGATCACGGCGAAAGCCAATCCCGATTTGGCAACAATCGTGGAGAAAGTGAACACAGGGGAACGGTTGACATTGGAAGACGGGCTGGCGCTCTATGCTTCCGAAGACCTGCTGACGATTGCACAGCTGGCCAATCAGGTTAACCGACAAAAAAACGGAGACCGGGTCTATTTCATCCAAAACATGTACATCAACCCCACCAACGTTTGCGAAGCCAAATGTGCATTTTGCGGTTTCCGTCGGGACCCCGGTGAAGAGGGAGCCTACACGATGTCGCCAGAGGAAGTACTGGCTTATGTCCGGGAACGGATGACGGAAAACATCCGTGAATTTCACATCGTCGGTGGACACAACCACACGGTGCCGTTTGATTACTATGTGGATACGATCGCCATCCTGAAACAACATTATCCTGATGTAACCATCAAAGCCTATACCGCTGCAGAGATCCAATTTTTCGCTAAGATTTCCGGTCTTTCAGTGGAAGATGTGTTGAAAACGCTGATCGACGCTGGACTGGATACGCTGCCGGGTGGCGGGGCGGAAATTTTGAGCGAACGGTATCGTGCCAAAATGAGTCCGGACAAAGCGAGTACCGATGAATGGCTGGAAGTGCACCGCATCGCCCATTCTCTGGGGCTGAAAACGCACGCCACCATGTTGTACGGATCAATCGAGACCTATGAAGAACGGCTGATGCACATGATCCGCCTGCGAGAATTGCAGGATGAAACAGGCGGGTTTATGGTGTTTATCCCGCTCGCCATCCAACCGCGTAGCGTCAATGCCGGCATCAAACGGCGCACCTCCGCAATGGACGACCTGAAAACCATCGCGATCAGCCGCCTGATGCTGGACAATTTCCCACATATCAAATCGTACTGGATCAATATCGGTACGCAACTGACACAGCTATCTATGCACTATGGCGCTTCCGACATTCACGGAACCCTGGTGGAAGAACGCATAAGTCATGCGGTCGGTGCACTCACCCAAACCTCGCTCACGCGGGATGAGCTGATCTGGCTGATCAAAGGGGCGCACCGTGTGCCGGTGGAGCGAGACACCTTCTACAATGTAGTGAAAGTATACGACTAAGCAGGTAGACTGTTGACATTGATCACACGCAGTCAGGGAGATGGCTACTGATGGTGATCCAAGTCTAGAGCTATCTCCTGTCCGAGGATACGGCTGTATTTCTCTACTTCCTTGCATTCAAAAAAACCCAGCGGTTATTCCGCTGGGTTTGTCAATATCCGCGCCAACCTGGATAAATCAGGATGGCCTTTTTTATTCTGATTTTCATTACTAATAGTGAAGCCCTCCATAGATCCAAGACGGATGACCAGATACATTCACTATCTTGATTTTGTAGTATCCGGTCGGTAACCCCGTGGAATATCGGAACCACTTATGACCAACTGCTTCCGCCGAGCGGGATAGGACAAGTTTGCCGTTTTGATCGTAAAAATCGAAGCGGATTTTTTCGTTTTGAGTTGGATTGATTGGACTTTGTAATCCTTCTATATGTCAGAATTATCGCAATTTTTTTCATCTATTATTTTAGTGATTTGATTCTTCTTTGACAATGGATTGTTCGATGATCCAGCTGATAGAAAGAAAGTGGCCGAGGTTGTATCTGATGAGTCTGTACGCTTCGCTTATCCTGCGTTTTCTAATCGAAGCTCGACAGGGCTTGGTCAGTCGCTCTCCCGGGAAACGTCGCGTTCGGATTGATTGGTTGGACTATTAGTCTGAAAATTAAGTAAAATTTATCAACAACCTGAGGGCGCCCAGCGCACCCCCTTTTTGTATCAAAAACGAAATTCCATCTCGTCTACAGCTTTGCGAATTTTGATATACAATTCTTCAGCCGTATCCGCACTGATCAAATCACCGTTGACCAATGCGTACGGCTTTTCTGCGCAAATTCCGCAATTGCCCAAACAACCGTATTCCAAAACGTCTAAGTCCGGGTCCTGCTCCAATCGTTTTTTGACTTCCAATACTTCGGGCGTCAAATTGTTCACACAAAACTCGATCAATGGTCGCATGGCAATGTCACTCCGTCAATCATCGGTTTCAATCACATTCGTTTCACATTCCCTTTATTATAGCACGAAAAACGCCCCTTCCATGCAAAAGAGGCGCCGTTCCCGTATCAGGTCGGGTCCCCTGTTGTTTTATGTCAATCGGTGATTCCCGGATGAGCGAAGACCCGGAAGCGCAGGAATGAGACGCAGGCAACTTCCTCTAAGCGAATCGTATTTTGCCCGTGTACTGCGTTCCGGGGCGGAGCGCCCACCACCAGTTTCCTTGAGGTGCAGATAGAGAGACCCGGGAAAGCAATTGGACAGTAAAAAAAGCCCTGACCCCAAAAGGTCAGGGCTTGATCGGGCAGTATCCCTGAGGCGTGGATGTCGAATATCGTAGTGATCGCCTACCAGACACGCCTTAGAGCAGCTCGGTGGGGACGGCTCCAAGCGCCTCCAATTTGGTTTGGATCACTTTCAGCTTGGGATCCCCCTCTGCCACCACTTCACTGCCGATCACCACCACCGGATAAAAGAACTCACCATCGAGCACCCTGGACGCAAAGGCGGTTTCCTCTTCTCCCTCGGGATGCTCGATGTCAATATACCGAACAGTGACTTGCCTACCGTACTTCCTCCCCAACGCCGCTTCCAACCAATCGGCCGTTTCCCGGGAGGAAGGACCGTTGACACAACTGGGACAGGGGGTGTCCGCGCCGAAAACGAGGATCTCGATCGGTTGCGTCAGTTTCATGGAGTACACTCCTCCCGCCTTCTCCTCTTATGAACGAAGCGCTTGATCCAAATCGTCCATCAGGTCGGCGACGTCTTCCACCCCGACCGAAATCCGGATCAACCCGTCGGTGATGCCCAGTTCGGCACGCCGCTCCGGCGGAATGGAAGCATGGGTCATTCTCGCGGGAACACTGATCAGACTTTCTACCGCTCCCAGGCTTTCCGCCAGCGTGAAGTACCGCACTTTTTTCAGGACTTGTTCAGCCCGCCTGCCGCTACCCACATCAAACGAAATCATGCCGCCAAATCCGCGTGCTTGGCGTGCAGCGATGTCGTGTCCCGGATGATCCGGCAGGCCCGGATAATAGACTTTCTCAATATCATCCCGATCCTTCAGCCATTCCGCCAGTTGCCGGGCATTGGCTTCATGCTGGCGCATCCGCACCCCCAGTGTTTTGATACCTCTGATCAACAAGTAGGAGTCTTGGGGTCCCAACACACCACCAATCGAGTTTTGTAGGAAGTGCAATTGCTCACCCAGGTCTTCATCTGTAACCGCGACCAATCCGGCCACGACGTCGCTGTGTCCGCCCAGATATTTGGTGGCACTGTGAATGACGATATCGGCACCCAAATCGAGCGGGTTTTGCCAGTAGGGTGTCATAAACGTATTATCCACGATCAACAATACATTCAGCTCGCGGCAGATATCAGCAACCGCCTTGATATCCGACACTTTGAGCAAGGGATTGCTGGGCGTTTCCAGGTACACCGCCTTGGTGTTAGGTCGGATCGCCTGTTTCACTTGATCCAAATCGCCCGTATCCACGAAAGTCGAATCAATACCCAACCGGTTGAACACTTTGGTCAACACCCGGTAGGTGCCGCCGTACACGTCGTCACCCACCACCAGGTGATCCCCCTGATCAAACAACGAAAGAATCGTCGACACTGCGGCCATACCGGAGGCGAAAGCCAGTCCGCGTGTACCGTTCTCCAACTCTGCGATCAATTGTTCCAACGCTGCTCGCGTCGGGTTGCCGGTTCGGGAGTATTCATATCCTTTATGCTGGCCGATTCCTTCCTGCTTATAGGTCGACACTTGGTAGATCGGCACGGTGACCGCTCCGGTGTGCACGTCACCGAACACACCGGCATGAATCAACTTGGTATCCAAACGCATCGGTGTCAAATCCCTCCCTGATAAATCTTTTGGCTCAGATAGCGCTCGCTGCTGTCTGGGAAAATCACCACGATGTTGGTACCGGGCTCAGCTTTTTTCGCTTCCTGCAGAGCGGCAAAGAAAGCGGCTCCTGACGAGCTGCCCACCAACAAACCTTCTCGCTTCGCCAGTTCCTTCACCATGTCAAACGCATCTTTGTCCAATACGGTGTAGATCGCATCAAAGTAGGACGGGTCAATGTAGTCGGGAAGAAACTCCATTCCGATCCCTTCCGTTTTGTGCGGTCCCGGTTGACCACCGCCCAAAATGGAACCTTCCGGTTCCACGATCACCGTTTTGATGACGGGGTTTTGCTCTTTCAAATAGCGGGCCGTACCCATGAACGTGCCACCGCTTCCCGCTCCCGCCACAAAGACATCCACCTTCCCGTCCATCTGCTGCCAAATTTCTGGACCGGTTGTTTTGTAATGCGCTCCTGGGTTGGCGGGGTTGGCGAACTGCTGGGGAACGTAGGCACCAGGAATGTTTTCGGCCAGTTCCTTCGCCTTGGCAATAGCGCCTTTCATCCCTTCCTCTGTCGGTGTGTTGACGATTTCCGCTCCCAATGCTCGCATCAGTTCCTGTTTTTCCTCAGAAAACTTTTTCGGCACGACAAAAATCACCCGATACCCGGTCCCAACGGCTGCCAAAGCCAGTCCGATCCCGGTATTCCCCGCGGTCGGCTCAATGATCGTACCGCCGGGTTTCAGCAGTCCGTTTTCTTCGGCATCCCGGATCAGCTCGATTCCCAGCCGGTCTTTCACACTCCCTCCGGGATTGAAAAATTCCAGCTTGGCGTAAATGTTGACCCCGGCAGGAATCTCAAACCGTTTTATCCGTACAATCGGCGTCCAACCGATCAGTTCTTTTACATCTTCATATACTTGCTTCATCGGAATTCCCTTTCCTTTCCATACACCCGATGTTTACTCAACAATAACACACCCTCTCCATCTTACCACTTTTGAACGAGCAAAAAAACGGATGGTCTACATCGCCGACATGAAGATGATTCCCTTTGTCAATCGACGCGCTTTGGGATACAATAAGTTACGGGGAAGGAAATGGTTCCTCCATTCCAACGGTAAAAAGCGGACCATGGGTCTCGTTTGAAATAAGACCAATTGGCCAGCGATCATACCGAAAGGAGCATGAACCGATGAAAGAACAAGTACAAGAAGTATTGGACAAACTGCGTCCGTTCATCCAACGCGATGGCGGTGACGTGGAACTGGTGGATGTGGAAGACGGTGTGGTGAAAGTTCGTCTGCTCGGCGCCTGCGGCAGCTGCCCCAGCTCCACCATCACGCTGAAAGCGGGGATCGAACGCGCTCTGATGGAAGAAGTACCGGGCGTCAAAGAAGTGGAGCAAGTCCTTTAATATCTTGGAAAAACAAAGGCCGTTTCCCGCACTTGGGAAACGGCTGAGTATTTGCTTCGGGTTATTAGTGAGGGTTTAAAGACCCTTTCACTTATTTTTCTCCACTTAGTTCTTTTTTTGCAGTATAATAAGAAGGTACCAACCCAGATCGTAGCATCAAGAGGTGTTGCATTCATGACCACGAAGACGGAACTGTCGGCCATCGATGTGATGAAAGCGCGCGGCAGCGTGAAAAAGTACCAACGGGAAGTGGAGATCCCCAAGGAGGACCTGGAAGAGATTCTCGAACTCGCGGCGAAAGCTCCGTCCTCTTGGAACCTCCAACATTGGCGTTACTTGGTGATCACATCGCAGAAGATGAAGGAGAAGATTCTGCCGATCGCCTATAACCAACAGCAAGTGGTGGATTCATCGGCCACCGTCGTCATTCTGGGTGACCTGGAAGCGGACAAAAATGCAGAAGATGTGTACAAACCGGCTCTGGAAGCGGGACATATCACGCAGCAGGTGTACGACACCCTGCTCGATCAGATCAAAGGTGCTTACGCCAACAACCCGCAGAAGGCACGTGACGAAGCCATTCTCAACGCCTCTCTGTCGGCTATGCAGCTGATGCTGGCTGCCAAGGCCAAAGGGTATGACACCTGCCCGATGGGTGGATTCGACCGGGAAAAATTGATTCAGGCGCTCAACATCCCGCCGCGTTATATCCCAGTGATGCTGATCGTCATCGGCAAAGCGGCCGAACCGGCCCGCCCGTCCAGTCGGTTCCCGCTGGAAAAACTGGTCATCCGGGAAAGCTTCTGATGACATCTAACAACTTCAACCGCCCGAATGAGCGAAGCCGTTTCCCACAAATGGGAAACGGCTTTTTTGCATTTGATCAGGGTTGTCTACATCCAAGTGCTTTCTCAACTCGTTTGCTCCGACGTCGCGGCCACTTCGTTTTTGCTCTCTTCTTGGTACAAATGACACGCAACCCAGTGAAGGGGGCGCACTTCCTGCCAAGTGGGCGTCACTTCCGCGCAGATGTCCATCGCTTTGGGACAACGGGTACGGAAACGGCATCCGCTCGGCGGGTTGATCGGGCTGGGCACGTCGCCTTTGAGCAAGATTCGTTCCCGACGTTTCTCCACTGACGGGTCAGGAATGGGTACAGCAGACAACAAGGCTTCGGTATAGGGATGAAGCGGGTTGTCATACAGCTCCTGACTTTCCGCCAGTTCCACCAAGTTGCCGAGATACATCACTCCGACCCGGTCACTGATATATTTCACCATTGACAAGTCGTGGGCGATGAACAAATAGGTCAACCCTTTTTCTCGCTGCAATTTTTTCATCAGATTGACCACTTGGGCCTGAATTGAGACGTCCAGTGCAGAAATGGGCTCATCGGCGATGATGAAGTCCGGATCCACAGCCAACGATCGGGCAATGCCGATCCGTTGCCGTTGACCGCCACTGAATTCGTGCGGAAAACGATCGGCATGCTCTTCGTTCAACCCCACCGTCCGCAACAGCTCCACCACGCGTTCGCGCCGCTCCTTGCCTTTGGCCAGACCGTGAATATCCAGACCTTCCGCGATGATGTCGGCCACGGTCATCCGTGGGTTGAGCGAGGCATACGGGTCTTGGAAGATCATCTGCATCTCCCGGTTGAACTGTTTCGCCTCTTTGCCCTTCAGCTCATGGACGTTCTTGCCTTTGAACTTCACCGTTCCGCCCGTGGCGTTGTACAAACGGATGATGGTCCGGCCAATCGTCGATTTTCCACATCCGGACTCGCCCACCAACCCGAGCGTTTCGCCCTTGTATACGTGAAAGGTGACGTTGTCCACCGCTTTGACGACCTGCCCCCTGCCGGCAGGGAAATATTTTTTGAGTCCTTCCACTTCCAGGATTTTTTCCACTTGGGCTTCCATGTTACTTCGCTCCCCCTTCTACCAGTTGAGCCGGTGGTTCTACCTTTGGTGCCATCGGATGCTCCAGCCAACAGGAAACCTGATGGTTTGATGAGATATTCGTCACATCGGGCATGCGTTCCTGGCAGATTTTCATGACATGTTTGCATCGGGCGGCAAACGGACATCCCTTGGGCGGAGCGATCAGGTTGGGCGGCGAACCCGGAATGGGGAGCAATTCCTGCTCTTTTTTCTGATCCAGCCGCGGCATGGAAGCCATCAAACCCCAAGTGTACGGATGGCGCGGACGGTAGAAAATCTCTTCCACTGTACCGGTTTCCACCACTTTCCCCGCATACATTACAACTACGCGATCAGCCACGTCGGCCACCACACCCAAGTCGTGCGTGATCAGGATGATGGAGGTGTTCAACTTCTCCTGCAGCTCTTTCATCAGTTCCATGATCTGCGCCTGAATCGTCACGTCCAACGCCGTCGTCGGTTCATCGGCGATGAGAATTTTCGGCGCGCAGGACAACGCGATGGCGATCATCGCCCGCTGGCGCATCCCGCCGCTGAACTGGTGGGGATATTGATTCACTCGGGATTCAGGGCTGGGGATGCCCACGAGTCGAAGCATTTCGACTGCCTTCTTCTTTGCTTCCTCTTTGCTCATTTTTTGATGTTTCATCAATCCTTCGGTGATCTGCCGCCCCACCGTCATCGTCGGATTGAGCGATGTCATCGGATCCTGGAAGATCATCGCGATTTCCGCCCCGCGGATTTTTTCCATCTCCCGCTCGGACAGTTTGGTCAAATCCTTTCCGTCAAACAAGATTTCACCTTGTTTGATCCGTCCGGGAGGATTGGGGATCAACCGCATGATCGTTTGGGAAGTCACGCTTTTTCCGCAACCGGACTCCCCGACAATGGCCAGCGTTTCCCCTTTTTTCAGATCGAAGCTGACACCGCGTACTGCTTTCACTTCTCCGTTGTATGTGTCAAACGAAACGTGCAAATCCCGTACTTCCAACACCTTCTCCATACCGATCCCCCTATCGACGCAGTTTCGGATCCAACGCGTCGCGCAATCCGTCACCCAACAAGTTAAAGCTCAACATGATCAGACCCAAGACCAATCCCGGATAAAACACTTGATACGGGAACAATTGCAGGTTTTTGAATCCATCGTTCACCAACATCCCCAAGCTGGCTGCCGGAGGATTGATCCCCAAACCAATAAAGCTGAGGAATGCCTCAAAGAAGATCGCTTGCGGAATGGAGAACGTGATCGCCACGATGATGGGCCCCATCACGTTGGGCAACAGGTGCTTCAACAACAACCGCCCGTGGCTCGCCCCCAGCGTCCGTGCAGCCAATACGAACTCCTGCTCCTTCAGCCTCATCACCTGCGCGCGAACGATCCGCGCCATCGGCACCCACCCGGTGATCCCCATCGCAATCGCGATCGGCACGATACCGGGTTCAAAATACAGCATCAGCAAAATGAGGATGATCAGTTGCGGAATACAGTACATCACTTCCAAAATCCGCTGCATGACAGTATCCACTTTGCCGCCGAAATACCCGGAAATGGCGCCGAACGTCACACCGATCGTCATGTCGATGAACACGGCCAAAAAGGCAATGGTCAAAGAGATGCGCGCGCCGTACCAAGTCCGGGCCCATAGATCGCGTCCGAAGTTGTCCGTCCCGAAATAGTGATTGCCGAACGGTTCCTTGTTCAAAATGGAATAGTTCTGTGTCTGATAATCATAGGGAACGAAATGCTGCCCAAATAGGGCCAGAAAACCGACCACCAACAAAATGGTGAAACCGATGATGGCCCCTTTGTTGGAGCGAAAACGGCGCCACACATCGGTCCAGTACCCGACGTGTTTGCCGGTGAGTCCGTTTCTCTCCTCCGGTCTCACTTCACCGGGCTGAAACATTTCCGGGGATAAATCTTGGTTGAGTTGTTTGGTCGCTTCCATGTGACTCACTCCTTCGCACCGGCAATCCGAATCCTCGGGTCAATGATACCGTACAAGATATCCACCACAAAAATGCTGACGATGATCAGAACACTGTAGAAAATGGTGACGCCCATGATGGCGGGGTAGTCGTTGACTTGAATCGATTGAACGAACAGCCATGCCATGCCGGGAATACCAAAGATTTGCTCGATCACGAGCGAACCGGTGATGATGTTGATCGTGAGCGGCCCCAAAATCGTCACCGCTGGGATCAGCGCGTTACGAAGGGCATGACGGAACACGACCGTAGGCCGGCTCAACCCCTTGGCCTTAGCCGTCTTCATGTAGTCCTGCCCCAACACTTCCAGCATTTCCGTGCGGATATAGCGGGACATCTGCGCGATGACCAAAGCAGATAACGCCAGCGAAGGCATAATTGTATGTTGCCATGTACCCCACCCTGCTGGCGGCAACAAGAGCAATTTCACGCCGACGTAAAAGGAGAGTAATCCCGCCAACAAGAAGCTGGGAACCGACACCCCCAACACCGCTATCACGGTGGCCAGATTGTCCACCCAACTTCCTCGCCGCAATGCGGCGATGACACCTAGGGTCAGCCCGATCACGATGCCAAAGATCACGGCCTGAATCCCCACTTGAGCAGAAGCCGGGAAACCTTGGAAAATCAATTCAGTTACGTCTCGTCCGTTATACTGGAACGATTTGCCCAGATCACCTTGTAACAAATTGCCCAAAAAATGAACGTATTGCACCGGCAACGGTTGATCGAGCCCATACTCTTTCATAATCAGTGCCTTCATCTGAGGCGGAATGCGCTCTTCGTTTTGCAACGGGGAACCGGGCATGAAATGCATGAGAAAGAAAGTAAAGGTAATGATGACCCATAGCGTGACCAACATGTAGATCGACCGCTGCAAGATATAACGACCCATCCTCTCACTTCCTTTTTCTACAAAAACATGGATATAACAAGCATGGAGGAAGGTATATGCTCCAGGCGAACATATACCTTCCCATTTGTTCTACCAGGTTATCATTTTTGAACTTGACTGCCTTACTTGTTCAACGTGGCCCATTTGAAGTCGTCATCCGGTCCGAACGGATGGTGTACCAGACCCTTGATGTTCGGACGTTCCAGATTTTGCCGTTGACGCCAGTACAGCGGTGCGATGCCGGCGTCATCCTGGATCAGTATTTTCTCTGCTTCTACCATTTGCTGCAGACGTTGGTTGAAGTCCGGGTTCATCTTGGCCTTTTTGATTAGGTCGTCATATTTCGGGTTGCTGTAACCGCCACGGTTGAAGGCGTTTCCGGTCAGGAACAGATCCAGGAAGGTCATGGCATCGTCATAGTCTGCACCCCAGCGGGACAATACGATTTGGAAGTTGCCGTCTTGGGAACGTTGCAACCGTTCTTTAAACGGTACAGAACGGATGTTGACGTTGATACCCAGGTTGGTGCGCAATTGTTCTTTGATGAATTGCAGACATCTTTTTGCCACGTCCGTGTCGTCGCCCAAGAGTTCCATCGTCGGGAACTGGCTGAGACCCTCTTCCTTCAATCCTTCTGCCAGCAACTTCTTGGCTTCTTCTTTATTAAATTTGACGTAGCCCGGCGCTTGGTCGCGGAACAGTTTGCCGTTGCCGCCTTGCAGGGTCGGCGGAACCAACGCGGTAGCCGGCTTACCTTCCTTCGCGATGTTTTGGGCCAAGATGTTGGTGTCGATCCCCATTTGGATCGCTTTGCGGATCTTCACGTTACGCAAAACTTTCTCTTTTTTCATGTTGAATTCGAGGTAGACAGTGGTGGCCTCCGTCACCGGTTTGAAGTCCGGTTTGGACTTGTAGGCGTCCACAAACTCTTGACTGATCCTCGGCACGTAGTCCAATCCGTTGGTCTTGTACAGGTTGATCGCAGACGAAACTTCCTTCACGATTTTAAAGTTGATGCCGTCCAGTTTGACGGTTGCTTTGTCCCAATAGTTCGGGTTTTTCTTCAACGTGTAGCTTTCGTTGTGTTGCCAGCTGGCCAGAACAAACGGCCCATTGTAGACCATTTTGTTCGGTTCCTGCGCATATTGTTTGCCATATTTCTCCACAATGTCCTGCCGTTGCGGCAAATAAGTGGCAAACGATGTCAGACCCAGGAAATACGGAGACGGCGCTTCCAGTTTCACTTGCAGGGTTTTGTCGTCCAGCGCCTTGACACCGACGTCTTCTGCTTTCGCTTTGCCGGTGTTGTATTTCTCGGCGTTCAGAATCGGGTACAGGATGTAAGCGTATTGAGAAGCAGTTTGAGGCGCCAACGCCCGTTTCCACCCATATTCGAAATCTTGCGCGCGGACCGGCCTTCCGTCGCTCCATTTGGCGTCACGCAGTTTGAACGTATAGGTCTTTTTGTCCGGGCTGATGGTATAGCTTTCCGCCATCGCCAGTTGCGGTTTGTTGTCCTTGTCCAATCGCGTGAGACCTTCCATCACCGCGTTCAACAGGTTGAACGAGATGTTGTCCGTGGAAACTGCACTGTCCAGGTTCGGCGGTTCACCATCCACCCGCACGTTCAGCACGTTACCGGAAGCACCGGAGTTTTGCTGAACGCCGCCGCATGCGGAAAGCAGCATGCCGGCCACAAGCAAAATGACCAGGGACAAATAAAAGCGCTTTTTCATCTGTTTACCCCCTTGAGTATATTCTGATGATTGATATAGTTAAGGCTGGTAAACAGCCGTTAACCCTGATATTTAAATAAAGAGAAAAGGTTCCCTCTATTTACTCTACTAGATCCTATAATGACTCCGCAATTCATATTCTGTTAACAGTCAATCAATCCCTTTTTAACATACCTCACTTCCGCCTATTTTGTAAAATGTCAAACATAACGAGAATGACTGTTGGCCCATGCAGTGAGAGTAGTGTCTGGGTGATCTTCCATTTCAAAACAACGGTGTCAATTGTGTCCGTGGCTGGCGGAGTCAACTGAATAGTCGGCATTTGATAATGGAGACTCGGCAGCACTTATTTCATATGACGCCCAAAGGTCGCTTCGCGACAAAAAGGCCATCCCTATCACGTACTGATGTTTTACTAGGGTAAACGAAATGGCCTCTACCAGTACTCGATCCATCACCTTCCTGTCAATCTGGATCGATTTTAATTTTATAAAAATTCATCCTTATTCAGGGTGGTTGGACACCCAATTTTATATTATCGCTATATTGTTCCTTTTTGAAAGAGGAAATTTTTCACTGTAAGATTGCAAAAAAAGGAAGGCGAGTATATGTATACACTGCCTTCCTGAATAAAGTATGTCCTCAGATGTTACTGTTTCGCTTTGCCTTTGATATATGCCCATTTCAAGGAGTAATCCGGACCGACCGGGTGGCGTACCAGATCATGGACATACGTTTTTTGCACGAACGATTGAGATTCGTAGTACAACGGCGCGATCGCCGCATTATCGATCAGTTCTTTTTCTGCTTTGATCAAATCCTCGTTTCGTTCTTGATAGTCGGTGGTCTTTTTGGCCCGATCGATCAACCGATCGAAATCGGGGTTTTTCCAATCCCCAAAGTTAACCGGGCTGTCCGACTTCCAGACATCCAGGAACGTCATCGGATCGTTGTAATCTCCCACCCAACGCCCGACCGTCATTTGGAAATAACCCTTTTTTTCCAGGTTCAATTTTTGCTTGACCGGTTTCGGGTTGATTACCACTTTCAAACCCAGATTGGTTTCCAACTGCTCCTGAATCGCGACAGCCACCTTTTTGCGATCGTCATCATAAACATTCAACGTGAGATCGGACGGAGGAGCGGAAAGGCCCAGCTCCTGCAATCCTTTTTCAAAAAGTTGCTTTGCCAGGGACGGATCATACTCCGGAGGTGCCGGCGATTGGTCGCGGAACGATTGGTTGTTGTAACCCATAATCGATGGCGGCACGATTCCGCCCGCAGGTTGCGATCCGTTTTTCAGTGTGTCCTTTACGATATCATCGCGGTCGATCGCCAGGCTGATCGCTTTGCGGATATTTTGATTGGCAAGGAACGCATCATCCGTGTTGAAAATGATGAAATAAGTAATCCCCCGTGTGACAGGCAAGTACTCTTTGTTGTTTTTGAACACTTCCACCAGATTGTCGTCCAACGGTGCGACATCCACTTGGCCTGAGGTGTATAAGCTCATGGCCTGCGTGGAATCCGGAACAATCTTGACGTTGACCTCAGTCAGATACACGTTGTTTTTATCCCAATACTCGTCATTTTTCCGATACTGAAAGCCTTGATCGTGCTCCCAACGCGACAGCACAAAGGGGCCGTTGAACACCATTTTGTCAGCATCTTTGGCATATTCTTTCCCGTATTTTTCGATGATGTCTTCCCGTTGCGGAAAGTAGGTAGGGAACGCCGTCAAACTGAGGAAATACGGGATCGGCTCTTTCAACTTGACTTGCAGGGTGCTGTCGTCAAGCGCCTTCACACCCACTTGGTTTGCACTGACTTTCCCCTGATTGTACTCCTCGGCATTTTTAATCGGGTACAAAATGTAGGCGTATTCCGATTTGGTCTTGGGATCGAGCGCCCGTTTCCATGCATATTCGAAATCCTGTGCCTTCACCGGTTCCCCGTCGGACCATTTGGCATCCCGGATTTTAAACGTGTAGGTTTTCTTGTCAGGGCTGATCTCAGGATAATCCAACGCCATCGCCGGAACTGGTTTATTGTCCTTGTCCAGGCGCATCAATCCCTCCATCACATTGTTCAACAGTGTGATGGACGTACCGTCAATCGCTGTGGCACTATCCAAGTTGGGCGGTTCCGAATCCACGACGAGGTTTAACACTTGCGGTTCATTGGGGCCGCCTTGGACCGTGTTGCCGGAGAGACTGCAAGCAGACAACAACCAGCTGACCGCGAACAACACGGCCGCCAAGGCATACACCTTCCGTCTCATCGGTAGACCTCCTTCACATCTCCTGGAAAAAAAGGAATAATCGTAATCTTTGCAGATAATTTAAACAATAACCTCTGCCTTCTGGTTCAAACACGGCAAGAAAAACATCATTTATTATAATAATAGAATGCAGCACATCAGAAAAGAGACGGAAATGTGTATCTTTTTATTTCCGATATTTTCCTCACTCAAATCCTTTCCGTTGTCACAAGGATTCCAGCTTGTTTAAACGAAAAGAAATATCGAGAATGTTATAAATTCCCATACTCAAGGAGGATTGGCATGCATCGAATACGTCCATGGCAGTGGAGTTTGATTCTCATGATCGGATCATGGGTGATTGTGGCACTTATTTCTCATACTCAAAAGTTGGAGTGGATCAATGGACTCTTTTTGTTCGGACTTGGTTTTCTCGTAGTATCCGGTAGCGCCTATGTGATTCGTGGTGGATTTTTTTCCTTGTTTATCCGTGGTTTTCGAAAATGGATACAGCGACCGGAATTGGAAGTATGGGATGAGGAAACAGATTCAAAACGTACCAAAAGGCTGGAATGGATCGTTCCCGCTTTTCTGATGGCGGGATTGGTCGATACTTTCCTATCGTTTGCTCTCGTTTATATTTGATTCAATCAACCGGATGATGTTGCGGTACAGTTGATTCGGAGAATCTCCCTCCACGATTTCGTCGCCGACGACGGCATACAACTTCTTTGCACAAAGACGACAATTGCCCAAACATTGAAAGGCATAGACACGTACGTCCGGATGACGTTGCAGCCGGTAGTAGACAGACTCGGAACCGTTGCACATATTGGTCAGGCAAAACTCCACCGGTACGCTCATGGATTGCTCGCTCCTTTTGGGATATATGTTACATGGTAGCATACGGTTCGTTCTCAAGTCCCGACTGGATGAATAGGAACATCTCTACATGTCTGGAAACTACTGAAAATATAAATGCCGTTTCCCAGCCAATCGACTCCATCCTGACAAGTTACGGAGCAAAGGCGGGAAACGGCTTTCGTTTTTTATCACGTTTTCAACAACCTTGGGATTTTGCTTATTGCGCTTTGGATGCATTCAGCGCGGAATGCTTGCGGGAATAAGTGAAATAAATGATCAATCCTAATGTGAGCCAGATCAGAAATGTCGCCCAAGTGATCCACATCAGTTGGGACATCAGGAAAGCGCACAGCACGATCGACACTGCTGGAACGAACGGGACGGCTGGACAACGGAATCCCCGCGGAAGATCGGGCTGGGTTTTGCGCAGTATGATCACACTGATGGAAACAATAATGAATGCGAACAAGGTTCCAATGTTGACCAATTCGGCGATTTGGGAGATCGGCACCAACGCGCCGATCAGTCCTGCGACAATGCCCAACACCCAGGTTACATTGTAAGGGGTACGGTATTTTTCGTGTACGCGGGAAAACCATGCGGGCAACAGCCCATCTCGCGACATGGCGAACGCTACGCGGGTTTGGGCGTAAAGTGCCACCAGCATCACCGTCGTCATGCCCACGATGGCACCGATGTCGACAAACGCGGCAAACCAGTTTTGACCTGCGATCTTCAGGGCCAGCGAGACCGGATGGTCTTCATGCCCGCGGATTTGCTGATAAGGGATAATCCCTGTCATGATGGCGGAAACCACCATGTACAACAATGTGCAAACTCCCAGTGAATACAATAATCCCCGCGGCAACGTGCGTGCCGGATCACGCGCTTCCTCAGCCGCAGTACTCACCGCATCAAATCCCAGGTAAGTAAAAAAGACAACCGCCGCAGCGGCAAAGATACCTTTGGCCCCAAAAGGAGCGAACGGTTGCCAGTTGGCCGGCTTCACGTAAAACACACCGATCAGAATAAACAGCAGGACCACGACGATTTTAACCAGAACCATCACGTTGTTGACCCGCTTGGACTCTTTGATGCCGCGGGACAACAACAGCGTGATCAGCATGACGATCAAAAACGCAGGCAGGTTGAACAGCGTCGTCTTACTGGGTACAGCTCCTGGGGCAGCCCTCAAAACGTCAGGCAAATTCAGTCCGAATCCGCCGAGCAGCGATTGGAAGTAACCGGACCACCCGGATGAGACGGCGCTGACGGCGAGCAAATATTCCAACACCAAATCCCAACCAATGATCCAGGCAACCAGCTCGCCCAAAGTGACGTAACTGTATGTGTACACCGAACCGGACACGGGAACCGTGGAAGCGAACTCCGCATACGCCAAAGCAGAAAATGCACAGGCCAGTCCGGCGATGACAAATGACACCATCAATCCGGGGCCTGCTTTTAGCGCACCCGTGCCGGTTAACACAAAAACACCGGTGCCGATGATGGCGCCGATGCCGAGCAGGGTAAGATCCCACACGCTCAGTTCCCTTTTCAGCCCTTGGCTTTGTCGACTGTTATCAATTAGTGTACAGACACTTTTTCTTCGAAACAGATCCAATGACAATTCCTCCCCACACGTTCCATTACACGAAATAGCCCTGCATTTTATTGAATGAGTCCATGTCTCTCAACCTGTTTAGTATATTAACGCGTTGGGGGGATAAAATTCAAAGGAAAAATTTACTCATACGGGAGTTTGGTAGTCAAGTATAACCTTTCAGTAATTCGTTGAGACAGGCTACAAAGCCTGTTGGTTATCGATGTAAGACTAAAACACCATACCAGTTTTTCATAAATGGGAGGCTGAGTCAATTGAAAAACCCAGCGGTTTTCTCCGCTGGGTTTTTCAATTGACTCAAGGAGCACTTCAGCGCTCCTGCCAAACAATCCATCCATTGGCTTCCACAATCTGCATGAATTTGATCAGCCGCGGCAACAATGGCTCGGCTTCTTCTCCAAACCGTTCCTGCACTTTGTCCGCGATCTGCTGTACCGTATGTTGACCGTTACAGTAAGACAACACAAACGATCCCAACGCATCCAGCTGAACGCGTATGGCAGACGGTTGTTTCAGGTATTTGACCGACATACGCTCCAGCCAACTCGTACGGGGCAGGATAAGGGCGGCTTCGGCCGCCCCTTCCTCCCACTCCAAACGCAGATGCGATTTCAGTTGCGGAATCATCTCCAACAAATTGAGTTTGGATCGTTTTCGGCGAAAACCGAACACGTGTCACTCGTTCCCCTTCTTGTTGTCGTCGTTGCTCTCTTCTTGTTCTTCTGCTTCAGCCTGCCGTGCATCGGTTGCAGGTTGGCTTTGATTCTCTTCAGCCGTATCCGCTTTTTCCGCCACATTTTCTGCCGGTTCGGTTTGAGTGTTTTCCGGGGAATGCGCAGTACCAACCTCAGCCGCTTCCGCCTGTGGTTTGGCACGCCCAGCCACCCACCAGAGGATCAATGCGACCAAAGCAAATACGGCCAAGGGCAACAACTGGCTGTCGAATTTTGGCGTCACTTCGGGCGATTTCAAATTCAACCAGATCAGGATCGCGATGATGACACCGGCCAACGATTCACCCGCGATCAATCCGGAAGCGAACAAAGTGCCCGTTTCATGACGGGATTCACGCAGTTTATCGTCTTTGGTAAAGATGTCGACCAACCAGCGGACAATGCCGCCCACCATGATCGGCACGCTGACATGCACCGGCAGGTACACGCCCACAGCCACGACCAAGGAGTTCAGACCCAAAAATTCGATCGTCACGGCCAGCGCCACGCCGATGAAGATCAGATCCCACGGCAGGTTCCCCGCCATCATCCCCTCGATGATCACTTTCATCAGCACGGCTTTCGGTGCCGGCAAAGCGGCGGATCCCAGACCATAGGAAGCGTTCAACACGATCAACACAAACCCGATCACCAGACCGGAAGCCAACACCCCGACCATCATCGCCAATTGTTGTTTCCACGGGGTCCCCCCGACCAAGTAACCGGTTTTCAGGTCTTGCGAAATATCCCCTGCCACGGCCAACGCCGTGCAGATGATCGCCGCCACGACCAAAGAGGCCACCATACCCGCTTGTCCAGTGACACCGATAAATTTGAAGACTACGGTCACGATGATCAACGTAGCGATGGTCATCCCCGATACCGGAGAAGAAGAGCTTCCAACGATCCCCACAATCCGGGATGCCACGGTAACGAACAAGAAACCGAAAACAGCAATGGCGACCGCACCGATGATCCCCACATCGGTGACCGGCACAAACGCGATCACCAGGATCAGCGCAATAATGCCGAGGATCACATAGGTCATCGGAATATCACGGTCCGTCCGTTCGATAGCTGCAGGCCCGTTGTCGCGTTTGACCCGCATGCTCCGGACCGTGTCACGGATGGAGCTGTACAAAATCGGCAATGTTTTCACCAGCGTGATCAAACCGCCGGCTGCCACCGCACCAGCCCCGATATATCGAATATATTCTTTCCAAATGGTCCAGGCATCCATTTTGCTGATTGGATCTGCCGCGGGCAGGATCGGGTGCGTGCTCCCCGCACCGAAGAAGGAAATCGCCGGAATCAGCACAATCCATGCCAACAGGCCCCCTGCCAGCATTTGTCCGGCAATACGCGGACCGATGATGTATCCCACACCCAACAGTGCCGGGTAGGTATCCATCCCGATGACAGCATTTTTAAATTTGGCCACTTGTGTTTCAATTTCCGTTTTGAACAGTGAAAAACCGTCTCCCAGCGCTTTGACCAGTGCACCGATGCCGAATCCGGTGAAAACCAGTCTTGCATTGCGCCCGCCTGTCTCACCGGACTTCAACACCTCTGCACACGCGGTTCCTTCCGGATAAGGCAGCGTTTCATGCTCATTGACGATCAACAGGCGACGGAGCGGAATCATCATCAGCACACCGAGAAAACCGCCCGTCAACACAATAAAGGAAATCATGACTTGGCTAGGGTTTAATTTCCACAGGTATAATGCGGGCAAGGTAAAAATTGCGCCTGCGGCAACCGCTTCCCCTGCCGTAGTCATGGTTTGAACAATATTGTTTTCCAAAATCGACTCCCGGCGGAACAGTCCGCGCAAGATGGCCATCGATATCACGGCCGCCGGAACCGACGCACTTACCGTCAGTCCGATTTTCAACCCCAAATACGCGTTAGCCGCACCAAATACAATCGCCAAAATAATACCCAGCACAAGTGCGACCACCGTCAATTCCGGCAAAGAACGCGAAGCCGGTACATACGGAACAAACGACGGTTTACCAGACTCCTTATTCACATTTACACCACCTTTTCGAGAGTTTTAATCATCAGAAAATATTTGGAGTCCATACCCAATGTCCATCTTAACACGAATTGACCCTTCGATTGCAACTATGTTTTTTGGTTGGCAATTTTGTATTAAGTCCATATTTTACAAGTATTTTCTCTCTGTCGATATGATGGTCATCATGAACAAGAATCAATCACCACAAAATCTATATTTTGTAAATTTGTATATACCAGAAATACAATTATCTTTCTTTCAGAAAACATAGCTGATTTATTTTTTCCATTACACAATAAATTAATCGAAATTTTTCTTTTCTCCAGGATTTCTTCTAGTTCTCGCCATTTTTTATATTTTGCACACCCATCATTTTCATGATACATTCCATAAAAGAGGGTAATTTGTGTAACGTCTATTGGAGTCAATCACACTGTTGATCTGTGAGGGGTATTTCCTCCATTTCGTTTGCCTAGAATAGACATACAGATCTCCTTTCATTTGGAAAATTTATCCTCGAATAAAAGATGATTTTCTTTTGCTTTCTTACTCTAAAGCGTTTATGATGAATACAGTTAATAAAAAAGTCACAAGGATTTTTGATTAAAATCCACAATGTGGTTGAGATAGAAAAATATTAATTATGCTGTATCCAATCCCAATAAAACATAGTATGATACACTTAAAAGGAAAATGTCAGTAGAAACGTGAGGTGGACCAAGATGAATCCGATCGAGATGAGCGAGATTGGAGAAGTTATAAGAAAAGTACGTAAAGAACGCGGCCTTCGGTTGGAAGATCTCGCGGACGAGAATATCTCTCCCGCGACGGTCAGCAACATTGAACGGGGTGTTCCCCATGTCAGTCCGACAAAGATTCATTATTTGATGGAAAAATTGGGTCTGGACATGAACCAGTTGCCCGAGTTGTTAAAAGACGAACAACAAAAAATGCAAGACCTTTGGCTCACCCTGCAATCCATCGAATCCAAGTTGGATCTGGGTGTGACCGAAGGTCTTTGGGATCAATTGCGCGGACTGGATTTGGATGACGCGCATCCATTTGCCGCCTATTACTACTATCTGCGGGGGAAATACCAAAAACATCGCCGCAATTGGAAACGGGCGGAGCGGGAGTTCTCCAACTCCATTCGTCTCGCGGACCAAAGCGAGGAAGGAAAACGGGAAAACATCGAAGCGGCCAGCTTCAACGAATTGGCGTTATGCAGTTACTACCAAAACAACTTGGAACAAGCGATCCGCTACACAGAAAATGGCATTGAGGCCTTTCTTCCTGATCAAGGACGCCGCTACTACAAATATATTCTAATGACCAACAAAGCGGCATACCTGGAAAAGGCCGGACGCTACGAAGAGGCACTTCGCGCTGTACAGGAACTGTGGAACCATCTGCCCGAGATTCAAAACATCTCTGTTATCCTGTACCTATATGAACTGCGATCCGTTCTGCTGCGCCGTTCCGGTATGTACGACGAGGCGATCCGCTATGCACAAGAAGGGTTGGAAATCGCCCGCATCAACAAGCAATTCGACCGTTCATTTGATTTGTGGTCCGCTTTGGGAAGCGTATACATGGCGAAGAAAGAGTGGAAAAAGGCAGAGATTTGCTACCGTACAGCCTTGTCTTTGAAGGGTACCTTCGAAGATGAAGCCGTCTTCGTATCCGCTTACTCCGATTTGGGCACCTTGTACATGTTGCAAGAGAAATGGGAAGAGGCGGAAGAAGCGCTGTCACAAGCCATCGAGTTGGGCCGCTCGCTCAACGACGCTTTGCGATTGGTCGGTGCGCTGCTCGTGATGGGCGAATGCAAACAAAAACAACAACAATTCCAGCAAGCGATTCCGTATCTGGAAGAAGCCCTTTCCCTCACCGAAAAATACGGGTACAAGCAACTGCAATACGATGTGCTCTTTCTGTTGTCCCGTTGTTGGGAACAAGTGGATCGTGAGCAGTTCAGCAAAACGATTGAACAAATGTACCAAGTTCAAGTGGAGCTCAAACAACAGGAAGGGCAATCGCTGTTGGACCGTATTTGACGATCGGCTGTGCAAACGGGCCTCCATTCGAAGCGAAAACACGCTTCTGTGGAAGGCCCGTTTTTCATAACCAATCCACCTTGGGCACCGTCACATCAAACGCTTCCCGCATCAAATCAGGGTAACGGCGAATTAACATCAACTTTTTCTCTTCGACTGTCACTGCTTGGTTCAAATGGGCCTCTGCCTGACGGGCAGTGTATTTTTGTCGGTCATAGGTTTGGTACAAGACATGAGCGATGCGATGGGGAAACAGAAATTGTGCGTAGACGAGTTGGTATTCTTCTTCCTTCAACGGAGAAACCGACTGGTAAGCCCGCAACAATGGCACGACGATTTCCGGTCTACCGGTTCGTCCATACGCGTATATCAGCCAATGCGCCAAATCTCTGGCCCGAACGTCCACTACCAGGTGACGCCAATCGATCAGCTGGACGCCTTCAGCGGTGCGCAGCACATTGCGGCGATGCAGGTTGCCGTGACATACCTTGCCGTGTTCAGACATCTCCAGACAGAGACGGTCTCCGCCTGCTTTTTCCAAGTATTGAACGGCATTGTCCACCATCGTGTCCGCATAAATGCTGTGATTCAACCACAGTTCATCCATCCCCTGACGTTCCCCCGCCAAATCGGCTGCCATTTGGAAAATGGCCATCTGTCTACGGCTTTCTCTCCACAGCTCCGTCCATTTTCCCAGATGGAGACAGGTTGCTCTACCCACTTCCGATTCCCAATCCTTTGTAGCCGCATGAAACAGGGCCAGATGTCGACTCACTTCTAACCATCCGTCCCTGTCCCACTTCTCCATCTGTTGCCCATCTTGCCATGGCAATAACACATACCGGTGGGCAAATCCGGGGAAGGAGCGTTTTCCTTGTTGAGTCCGAGTCGGCACAGGAATGATGTATCCCGCCTGCTTGACGTGTTCGGCGACCTGTTCAACCAGCGACCAGGTGACCTCTTCCTGTTTGCGAAAACGCTTGATGGCATAGGCACCCTTGTCCGTCTCCACCTTTAACACACCGGCGTAAGGTTGAGCAGATTGTAACTGTAGACCATAATAATGCTCCAGTAACACGTCCAGCCGCGGCTCACCTGTCCATTCCCTCACATCATCCAGGATGTCTGCCATGGAATTTCCCCTCGTCATTTCTTGTTATCTGTCACACTCTATGTACTAACGCGAGGGAATGTGCCTATTTTTCATTCCAGCGGTGCTTTGGAGACAGGATGGATCACGTCCAACCCACCGGTGATGTTGATCACGTTTCCGGTCACGAAATCGGAATCCGCCTCGCATAAAAAGCGAATCACCCGTGCCACATCCTCACCCGAGCCGGGCCGTCCCAATGGAGTTTCCTCATCCGATAACCTTCGGACGTCCTGAATCGTCTTTTCCTTGTTGGCTCCTACTATGTCACCCGGGCAAACCATATTGACCGTGATCCCATAGGGCGCTTCCTCCACAGCGAGCGATTTGGTAAAAGAAACCAACGCCGTTTTCGTTGCTGCATAAATGGCGCGGTCCGGCCAAGCAGGGGCTTCTCCCGCCCGTCCGAAACCAAACAAAATGATCCGTCCGAACTGCTTTCGTCTCATGTGAGGCAACACAGAATGGATGGTCATGACCGCACTGCGGAAGTTGCCGTTGATCAGCTGTTCAATCTCTTCGACCGAATAGTCGACAAAACGGCGACGTTCACGTAAAAACGGTCCTACTGCGTGTACGAGGGCATCTACTCGGCCAAACCTGGACACAGTCCGTTCGACCAATCGAGCCGCTTCCGTCCGCTGGCTGACATCTGCCTGTACCGCTTCCACCTCTCTGCCGTACTCTCTGAGATGATGGACCAACCGGTTTGCCTCTTCCTCGCCTTGACGGTAGTTGATCATGAGATCCCACCCGGCACGGGCCAACTCCACTGCCGCCATTCGTCCCAAACCGCGTGAACCACCCGCGATCAGCGCAACGCGGGATTGATGTGACGTCAATACAACTCCCTCCCTGATTCATTTGGATTCGCCATCGCCGACAAGATCATAAAATGGATCGCTTCCGTGTAGACTGAGAGAAAACAAGCCTGCCGGACATCTCGAGGGCATGTGTCCAAAGGAGTGACGAAAAATGAAATGGTCCGATCATGCCAGAGATTTGCTCAATGAATTGGTCAGTCCCGTTCCCTCGCTGGAACGAGCCGAGATCAAACGGGCAATCAAAGAGCAGGTGGAAGAACTGGCTGGCGAAGCGGGTCATTCGGGCGTGAACCGCGAGGAATGGGTGGTGTGCGGTTATTGGTTGTCCGCTCCAGTCCCGGTTAAACGCCTCACGGAAGGGTATTTGCGAAAGAAAGGATATGGCCGCTTCCTCGCATCACCCGATTCCACTCTCCATCTTCTCCAGTCACTCGATCGAACATAACGGACCGTTTAAACAAGCCGCGGTCATCCGCGGGCACCCAGTGCCCGATCGGAGCCGCGGCCCAATCGGTTCCGACGATACTCACATCAAGCATGCATGTAGTAAAACCGGTCTTTTTCTTCCACCAACTGCAGCATCCCTTCATTCCGCAGATATTCCAAATGGGCCAGGGTTTCCGACAGGGCAAAGCGGAGATTATGGATGGACAGATTGGAGCCGAAGATAAAATCACACACCTCTTTCGCTGTTTTCGGCCCTGCTTTCACAAATTCCAGCATTTCATCCAGTCGTGCGGCATGATGCGCTTTCAGCTCCTCGATCCGTTTCCGGTAATGATCAAATACGGGTCCGTGCGAAGGGAACACTTTCTTCACCGGCAGATCGGCCATACGATCCAACGTGGTCAGATACGACCGCAACGGATTGGGGTCACATCCGGGCCACAGACTGATGTTGGGTGTAATTTTGGGCAGCAGAAAATCGCCGCCAATTAACCATTCTCGTTCCGGATCGTAGAAACTGAGGTGACCGTCAGCATGTCCGGGGGTATGCAGTACTTGATAGCTCCGGTTTCCCAGGCGAACCGTCTTTCCACCGGCGATATAGGTCGGCTGCGGATGCGGTTCCACCCATTGGCGGAAACTGCGCAGGTGATCGGGCATCTTCTTCACCCATTCTTCATCCAAACCGTGTTTGGCGTAAAATCGCGCCATCGTTTCCGGCTGATCGCTGTCCTCCCGCCAAAACAGCAAGGCCTGCTCGGCATCCGTCTTGGACATGTATACGGGTGCTCCTGTCCTATTCTGCAATGTGCCGGCCAACCCGTAGTGATCCGGATGATAGTGCGTCAGCACGATTTTTTCTACATCTCTCCAATCCCATCCCATTTCCTGCCGTGCCCGTTCCCAAGTATCCATGTCTTCCCCGATATGAAGTCCCGTATCAATCAATGTAATACCGTCAGTCCCTGTCACCACGTAGGCGTGAATGATTTTCAACGCAAACGGCAACGGCAGAGAAACTTGCGTAATATCCTCCCATTTATTCATCGGATGGCTGCCTCCTTCTGCATCCATTGCATCAGGTTGTCCACTTCATAAGTTGGCCGGATGTCGGATGCCGCCGCTTGCTCCCGGGTGGTAACACCCGTATAAACCAGCAGCGTGTCGATCCCGCCGACCGCTCCCGCCTGGATGTCTGTCATCAGATTGTCTCCCACCAACAACGTTTCTTCCGGTTTTCTTCTCAATCGTTCCAGTGCATAATGAACCATGAATGGCTCGGGTTTTCCCACGAAGACGGGATCAACCCCTGTGGCGGTCGCGATCGCCGCACACAGTGAACCGTTGCCAGGCAGCAGTCCTTCTTCCGTCGGCAACGCATTATCTCCATTGGTTCCGATGAACCGGGCGCCGTTTCGAATCGCCAAACAAGCCTTTTTCATTTTTTCATAGTGAAAATCCCGGTCAATGCCGACCACGACCGCATCAGGTCGGTCTTCATCGAAACGGAAACCGGCTTCACGCAGAGCCGTGAGCAAACCCACTTCACCGATGGCATAGACAGAATGCGACGTTCCCTTCAATTGCTCCTGCAAAAAGCGGGCGGTGGCGATTGACGACGTCATCACCTGATCCGGCTCTGCCGGAAACCCGAACGCCCTCAGTTTTTCCGCCACTTGTTCGGGGGTACGGGATGAGTTGTTGGTAAAATAAAGGAAATCACGGCTGCTGTCTTTTAACCAGCGTACAAACTCCCGTGCTCCCGAAATCACTTCCTTCCCACGGTACAACGTGCCGTCTAAATCCAGCAGATAGGCCTGATAGGTTTTCATCTGCTACCACGCCCCATCAAAATCATGCGTGGACTTTCCGGCGTATACGGATTGCCTTCAAAATCCCCCTTGGCGTCCTCCAAACGCAAACCGGATTGCGCCAGCATATCCCGCATTTGTTCATACGTATACATTTTGACGCGTTCATGGTATTGACGGCGATTCCCGTCAGGGGCCGTGATGGCGATCGTTTTCCTTACGAAATCACCGTCAATGCGACGTTCCTCCCGGATGTGCAAACCGTTTTGCTCCCGCTCACTGACAGGGACCAAGCGCGATTGCACCGATTGGCGATTGAGAAAATCTATCAGGAACGCACCGCTAGACCGTAGCACGCGCGCGATTTCGTGCAATACCTTCTGATTGTCCGCATCCGTTTCAAAATAACCAAAGGAAGTAAACAAGTTAACGACCACATCAAAAGACCCGTCTTCAAAGGGCAATTCCCGCATATCACCGCGAACATACCGAATGTTCCGCCCTGCCGAATCTTTCCGCGCACGTTTCAACAGTGTCTCGGACAAATCGATTCCTGTGACGTGCAATCCCTCCTCTGCCAGTGCGATGGAGTGACGTCCCGTGCCGCAACACAAATCCAATACACGTTGACCCGGTTTCAGGTCCAACCACCGGGTGATCGCACGCACTTCTTTTTGTGCAGATGCTTTACTGCGATGGCGATACACCAACAAATAATCTTCCCCGAAACTTTCTTCGTACCATTGAGACATATTGTTTCCCTCCTGATGGCACAAAACGCCCAACTGATTTCATTGTATTGCAGGATTGTCCCGCAGTGCAAAAAAAAGAACGGCTCAATGCCGTTAAGACGAAAGTGTGTCCGGACTAGGGCATCTCTGATCATTGTGAGCGACTTATCCAAGCCAGCCCGAGACTCGGGAAGCGCAGGATTGAAATCGAAGGCAATTTCCTGCCCACGTCCTGCGCTGACCTGGTCGGAGCGGTCATCATCTGCTTCCCTGCAGGGCGCAGGCTGGAGCAAGCCTGGAAAGCAATGTGGACAGTAACCAGACACGCCCTAAACAATCAATTTCTTTTGGGCTTGATTACATAGACACAATGTTGGCCGCCTTTGGCCTTGCATTCCGTCCGATCCACATCTGCATCCAACATATTGCGGAACCACCCGATTTCACAGGCGCAAGCCTGTTGGTACCGGTTGGCCACTTGCGCGATCGGACAGTTGAGTTCCGTCAACTCGTAGGAACCGTCTGACCGCTTTTCGAGCCGAACCATATAGCCCTTTTCATCCTGTAGTTGGGCGAGCGTTTTGACCTGCTCCTCCCACGTCTTACCCCGAAAAGCATCCTGAAACTCTTTGGTCAGTCGGTCCTTGCGCCGTTCAAACAGCCGCTCGACTGCTTCCGGACCTTCCGTCTCCTCGATGTCCTCCAACAGACTGAGTGCAAAGGTGTGGTAGTTTTTTGGGAAATATTCATCCGCTTTATCTGTCAGATAAAATTGGCTGGTCGGACGCCCCATCGCCTGGCGCAACAGCCGGGAGCCAATCATCTGATCCCGTTCCAACGTGTTGAGGTGGCGCCGAACCGCCATCTCCGTGATATCCAGTTTTTCAGCCAAATCACTGACCGTCATCGGTCCGTCCGTTTTGAGCAGATGCAATATCTGCTCCCGAGTGGAGGTCATTGGGCCTCACCTTCCTCTCCCATTATTCTACCCGGTTTCATCAATATCCGAAACCATTATGTATCCTTACCGATTATTTCCACATCTCTCATGGCGATCTCCAATCTCTCATCCCAAATCCGTACCTTCGTCAACCGGACACTCTTTGTCAGAGGGGCTTCCATCGTCTTGTTCCGGTTGTTCCATCGAATATGATGCGCCCCCAGCCATACCGCACGCGCCTGTAGGAGGACGGTGACGATGTCGCTCTTTTTGTCCCCCGCATGGTCCAAGTATGGCATCCCCATCTCGATGACGGCCTCGGCAAGTGCCTGCAAACGGGCAACCGGTGTAGGCAAACTTGAGGGATGGGCTTCCGCTGTTTCCGGATGGTCTTGGAACAGACGGATCACTTCGCTCATGTCCGCCTCCCCGAGTACCAGAGCATCCCTACGCCATCCGCGCACGAGCAGCACATCGCCGTGCCAGTCCCTTCCTGGCGGCACCGCACTTTCTTCGCCCCGATCCGCAATCACCAGTTCCAACAATGCACATGCCATCGCCAATGTGAGGGCCAACGAACTCCCCGCTTTGGGACTGGGGAAGGTTTTCATCGCCATCTCGGCCAACAATCTGTTGATGGGCATTTCCTCGATGCGGTCCAATGTTGACAACTCCCTTTTTTATCGGTAACTTTCCCCCAGTTCCCGTGTCAAATACGAACGCACCCAATTTATGAAGGAAGCCATGATCTCCCGTTTGTCTAGATGTTCCGCCAAATCCGCCGGCACCAACGTGTCGTAATGGCGGGCCAATCGGTCGCGGAAGCGAACCAGCGTTTTAATCGTATCCGCCTGTTCCGCAGGGATTACCTCTTCGTCCGCCAAAATGTCCACGATATCCAGATAGCCGCCGGGATCGCGCATGATAAATCCGTCGATCAGCAAACTGCCCACGTCGATGATGCATTCCACCGCGATATGATAGGCACGGGATAGAGCAAACACGCGGATAGGGTCCTGCATCCACTTCTCCTGTGGCTGTTCGTCGATGCGGGCGATCACGTCGATGCAGGTTTGCAAGTAGGTCAACTGCCGTTCGATTCTTTCCGTATTTACATCATAAATCATGACTGAAACTCCTCCTTCTGGATATATCTTGATCCGGGCTGATCCCCCGGCTGAAAAAACCTCGTGCCCGTTAGTTTCCGCCGTTTCTCTTTCAGCGATAGCGACATAGGGTGTGATGATATCCTCAAAAAATCCTCAAAAAAGCGTCAGGTGAACGAAGAATGCATCCATTATTGCCGTTGATCGCGCTTTCTTTCGCCGCCAATGTGGACAATGTCGGAGTGGGCATCACTTATGGTTTGGGTAATAAGCAGATCCCATATGCGGCACTGGTGTTGGTGACTGTCATAGGAGGATTCGCTTCGGGCACGGCTGATTGGCTCAGTTCCTGGTTACATCCCCTTCTCCCCGATTTTTTGCTGGGGTGGATGGCAGGTATCACCTTGCTGATCATCGGCCTGCGATCGTACTGGACCGTCCGGGTTCGCATCACCCGCTACGCAACCTTTTTGGAAAAAGAATGGTGGTTTTTGGCCCTGGGGTTGTCTTTCAACAACCTCGGGATGGGATTGACCGGTGGTCTCCTCGGTTACGCGCCCACCTTATTCGGTTTGGTTCTGGGTGGTTTCAGTGGAATCCTCCTGTGGGTGGGCTGTGCATTGGGAACCCGAGCCCGACGGATTCAACCCGGTTCATGGGTCCACTATGTCAGCGGCAGCGCTTTGATCCTGCTAGGATTATACCAGATCATCACATCATGAATCCCGGGTTTTAACATGGACCATGCATATTCCCTTCCTTTTTTTCAAACAATGAGACCATCAGAATGGGAAGGGATGAAAGAAAATGCCATTGTCCAGCAAAGATCTGCATTATTTGAAGGATGAACTGTCTTGGGAACTGTTGGCGATGAAAAAATGCCATCATTACGCTCAGGAATCTCAGGACCCTCAAGTCCGCCAGCTGATCGATCGGGTCGGACGCATACATCAACAGCATTACGAAACCCTGCTCTCTCAACTGCAATCGGGAGTGCAAACTACGGGAATCCAACCTCAACCACCTGCCGGTGGGACCATGACGCAATAAGGAGGCGAAAACAATGCAACCACCATACGGACAACAACCATCCACCTGGGGAGCTCAGCAAAACCAACCTCAGCAATCGACCGGATTACCCAAAGTCAAAGGGCCGGAAATGAACGACCGAGATCGGCTAAACGACATTCTGTCAACTGAGAAATACTTGACGACCGCCTACAACATTGCGGTGAACGAAGCCAGTACCCAACAATTGTATCAGGTTCAGATGCAAATGTTGACAGAACTGCATCACTGCCAACGCGACCTGTTTAATTTGATGAGCCAAAAGGGTTGGTACAAAACTGATCCCGCCCCGGCGCAACAAGTCACGCAGGCGGCACAACAATTCGCCAACTACCGGACACAGTTCCCTTATGCGTAACAACCATCCCCGGCAGGAAATCCGGGGATGGTTGTTTTGACGAAAAATGTGCACTTTGTAGAAAGGTCTTGCGGCTCACCATGTGGAAACAAGAGAAGGCACCATTTTTTCCAAGCGGAGGGAAGTGAGTTGAGCACCACATCCGAAGACTGCTTTTTTGCCGGAAACATCGAGGAGAAGCTGCCTTCTCCCATTTGGAGAAGATTGCCGAAAATGACCTTGCCTTTCTCTACCACGCACCGTTGGAAAAACAACCAGAACCTTTGATCTACCTGGGCCACTTGATTGTGGAAACCCGACGACACACGACGGGATGGGATCAACTGACGGATCAGGAGGGCGCCGCCGTCGGCCAAATGGTCGCACGAGCCGCCCGTGCGCTCAAGTCAGTGGTTCAAGCTGAACATGTCTATGTGTTCGGCATCGGACACAACGTCCCGCATCTGCATGTCCACGTTATTCCGCGTTATCCCGGAGCCCCTCGGGTATATTGGGGGATTCGGGTGACGGAATGGGACGCCGCCCCACGCGGCGGGATCAACGAGGTGGACCATCTGTGTCAAAGATTGAGGCAGTTTTTTGACACCGCCATACCCACTTTTCCACCACAGTGACCGTCCCTAAAAAGTCCTCCTCCCGCTCGTCCACTTTGACGAATCCCCGCCGCGCATAAAAAGCGCGGCCGATTTCGTTTTTTTGTTCCACCCAAGCAAACATGCTATTTATCCGTCCCGCTTGAATGACCTCTTCCAACAATCGACGCCCGACGCCCTGCCGTTGGACTTCCGGCTTCACATACAATCTTCTCAGTTCAAACATCGAGTCCGTTTCCCGCATCGCCTCAACAAAGCCGATGACCGCTCCCTCTTGTACCGCCACCCAAAAAAGCGACACAGCTGCTCGTTGATGTGCCTCCAACGCTTGCTCCAACGCTTCCTCACAATAAGAAACTTGTAAAAACCGCCGGATGCTCTCTTCTTTCAAAATAGGGCGATATGTCGACCACCAAGTCTCCTCCGCCACCTTTTTCACACCAGGGATGTCAGTTGTATACATGGGACGAAGAAGAAGTTCCATCGGGGTGTTACACTCCTTTGAAATCACAGATGGAATGAGTTTTTGACGTCTTGCCCGCGATTTTATTTCCTGTGCTTTCCAGGTCTTCGCTCACCTGGAAAGCATTTGCTCCCTCACTGATTTGCCAGATTCGCCATCGACCGCGTTTCTCCTCGTGGTCCGTTCCTTCGCTTTACTGAGCTCCTAAAGTCGCTCACCCGGAAAAACATCGTCCCCTACAATTCATTGCAATGATGTTTCATTCTTTTTGAAATGGCACCTACACTTCAATCGTCCCTTGTCTGTTTTTTGTTTTGTTTGTCAGGAAATGACATTCTTTGTCGGGTTGGAAGGATTTCCATTCCTTGCCCACGAATGGATAGCCAGGAACGTGATTAACGGGAGGAATGAAACATGTCTAAGCCAGCCACGATATCCACCCGGGAAGCCGCCGAGCGTCTTCACGTCCATGCCCGCACAATCCGCAAATGGATCGACGTCTTCGCCGAATACATTCGCCCAGAGTGGAACGACCGGGGCCATTACGTGTTAAACGAAGAAAGTTTCAACCGCTTGGCGGAGATACAGGAACGCCTGCAGCAGCAACCCAACAAGTCCATGCGCCAAGTGCGGTTAGAATTGTATAAAGAGGGTAAATTGAAGCCGGAAGAACCGCCCGCACCTGCGCAGGAATCAAAAAAAGACAAAGTGGCGCCGTTTCTGAACACGGAAAAAGCATTGCAACACATGATGAAACATATGGAAAATATCGGGGAAATGGTGTCGGAGCTATACGATCGGTTGGAACGAATGGAGGAGCACACATACAGCCTGTTTGACGCTATCGAAGAGCTGGATAATAAATTCACATCGATGACGTACGAGTATGCTCCCGCCAACGACGTGCATCTCATGTTTGATGAAATCCGTAAAAAGCAGGACCAACTGCGCATCGAGCTCCGAAACCTCTCCTTCCACAACCGACTGGCAGCCGCTTCGGAAGAAAGCCAGTTTGTGCCACGGAGACAGAAGAAAAGCGCGCGCTTTTTGGGCATTTTCTGATCTTGCAGTTCTGGGTTCCACCGAGTGTGTGCGGTATAATGGAGAACGAAATCCAACCGCAAAGGAGCACGTCATAGATGACACAAGAGAATTGGATGTTTTTATATGACGACACGGAAGAGACGCGCACCCGGTTCGTTAGCTTTGTGGGCGATACCAACCGTTTCGACTTGGCGATCATTCAGACCGAGCGATTTTACGGCAAGCTGTTGGTTTTGAACCTGCAATCCAACAAATTCTCCATCATCGGTCCAGACGACTTGAAGGAACCCGGTTATCTGGAACATGTATACGGTTTGTCGGAAGTGGAAGCGCAGGAATTGGAGCAGTTCCTTTGGTCCATAATCGGTTGACAAGTACATTTGGGCGCATAGTTCCTCCCCGCAAGGGGAGTTTAATTTTTGAGGTGAGATCAAATGCGCCGAAAACATCCCAAACGTGATTTTCACGATGTCTCCACAGTGGAATCCCAACGCAATGAGTTAATACCCGAAGAATTCCCGGAAGGTCCCTACGGTGCTGCTCATAACGAACCACAATTGGGAAAAAGTACACCCTGGCGACCGGGCCAGCATGCCGCTCCCCAATTTACTTACGAAATGAGGGAGTTTCATGAAGGGCTTCCCCGTCAAGCCCCTGGCAGTCACCCTACCCACGACGAACAGGACCGCGGTGGAGACGCACCATCTCAACCAACATTTGAAGCATAAAAAAAGGGAGTCGAATCCACCTGCGTCCGGTATGAGTCGCTCGGAAGGATTCGGCCCCCGTTTTCTATGAAATTTTCACCGCTTTTCATATAGACGTCGTTCACGTTGTTTCCCTTTGCGCGATTTGGCATAGTGACGTTTGTTGTTGACACACCTCAACACGAAATACGCACATCCGAAGTTGCAGTATTCGTTTAGATATTCCTCCAAGTGGCTGATTTTACTATCATTAGTCGCTTTGGGGTGATGGTCGGAAAAAAAGCCCTTCAACCGCAACTGACCATATCCCCAATCTCCCACGATGTAGTCGTACTTCCCCAGAATGTCGCTATACCGCTTGCGAAACGCCTCCGGATTCCATCCGTTTTTGTGATTCGTGATCAATTCATATTCTTTTCCTTGTATAGAAATGGTCTCCATAACTCTCAACCTCTGTACCTGTTCTTGTTCCTATCTTACCACACTTGTTGGATCAATTCCTTCTTCCTCCAATTCCAGTCTCATACACATTTTGTCACGCGTACGCCTCTTTTCCGCGGGCATGATATCCCTAGGAGGTGTACATCATGAAAAGACGCCTGATTTTGGGCTTTTGCGCTTTTCTTTTCCTGGTGACCGGATGTATGCAAGCGAGGATGCCGGAGCGCAATCTGGATGAGTCTCTGTACCAAAATAGACAGAACACGCGCCCATATGACTACGTCGGGAATCGGGACGCTAGCCGCTACAATATGCACGGCGGCCCCAACCAGATCGGTTATATCCATTATGATGAATCCCAATTCCGGAATGCGGACGGAACTGCTGTAAAGGGTCCCAGCGTTTATGTGGACCGGACCATCTTGGCACGACACATCGCCCATCTGGAGACGGTACTCCCCAATGTAAAAGCAGCTTCCGTCCTAGTAACAGACAATCACGTATTTGTCGGTGTCCAAACCAAAACGGGACAGTTGGACCGGAAAACACTGCGCGACGCTTGGCGGACGGCAGCCAGCGTCACACCCCGATATTTCCGGATCCACGTGACTAGCGATACCCGTTTGCGGAACCAGATCGACCGGGTCGGCATGCGGTTGCAAAGGGGCAATTATGTCGAGGGTGCACGCGGTGATCTGGAACAACTGTTGGATCGTATGGGTGACAAAACACCTCCCGACCTGGGAGGAGCCGGACGTTCTGCCCGAGCGGGCGGATCCGGTGGTATCTAGGGCACGTATCTGGTTATTCCATCAGAACTTAGTCCATTTCCCGCGCTTTCATTTAAATCAGGTCCTACGCTGCTTCCTTGCCGGGCACAGGTGGAGCCAGCCGGGAAAATTGCGAGATGGATCAGCACGCCCTGGATCGCGTTTTCCTTTTGAGTCCGAAGAAGAAAAACAGCCATCTCCTTAACCGGAGATGGCTGTTTGGTTTATTGCGCCATGCGTTTTTCGGCGGATTGCACTTGCTCGTGCGCATGGTACGAACTGCGGACCAACGGACCGGATTCCACGTGTGAGAAGCCCCGTTTCAGCCCTTCTTCCTTCAGTTGCTGGAACTCCTCCGGCGTGTAATACCGATGGATCTTCAGATGTTTTTTGGTCGGTTGCAAATACTGGCCGATGGTCAAGATGTCCACGTTGACTGCCCGCAAATCGTCCATGGCCTCCAAAATCTCGTGATATTCCTCACCGACGCCCACCATGATGCTGGATTTGGTCGGGATATCCGGCTGCATTTCTTTGGCCCGGCGCAACAGCTCCAGGGAACGGTCGTATTTCGCTTTGGAGCGGACACGGTCCGAACGGCTCCGCACCGTTTCGATATTGTGGTTCAAAATGTCCGGGCGTGCATCCATCACCACTTTTAATGCATCCCAGTTACCCTGGAAGTCCGGGATCAATACCTCTACGCTGGTAAACGGATTGCGTTTACGGATCGCTTTGATGGTGGCCGCGAAAATGGCGGCACCCCCATCTTTCAGATCATCCCGGGCAACCGAAGTAACAACGGCGTGCTTGACGCCCATTTGCTCCACTGCTTCGGCCACACGTTCCGGCTCCTGCCAGTCCAGCTCGGTCGGCAAGCCCGTCTTCACAGCACAGAAACGGCAGGCGCGGGTGCAGATATCGCCTAAGATCATAAATGTAGCTGTCCGATTGGCCCAGCATTCGTAAATGTTGGGACAGCGTGCTTCTTCGCAAACGGTATGGAGCGTCTTGCTCCGCATCATCCGTTTCAATTCTTGATAGTTTTCTCCGGTGGACAATTTGACTTTCAGCCATTCCGGCTTCCGTTCGTGTTTCATCCACGCATCCTCCTATGTGCAAAGGCTGCCAAACAGGTGTCCCCCACTATACTTCCCCGAGCAGCTTCTCATGAAACTGCCCAAGGCAAAAATACCCGATGAGATTGATCGAAGCTGCACAATCATCATGATTATTTTACCACAAAAACAAAACGGTTACGCCGTTATTAGGTGGATGAAAAAGTTCGCGGGCACCAAATTCCCGTTTCCGTACTGTATGCGACGGGAAATTTGGACCCACTTTCCAATGCGTGAGGTCAACCAATTTGTCCAGCAGTCTCAAAAGGTTTCCATCGTTTCCATGGTAACGCAATTGGCACCCACTCTTCAACCAGAGAAAGTCTGGTTGTCTCTTCCAGACAAAACCCGATATACTGGACTTGAACATACAGACAAAGGAGGTCTCCCCTTGGACGTTCGCGACAAAAATGAGCGTTTGGGACACCTGCTCAAAGAGATGAATCGGGTGGTCGTGGCCTTTTCAGGGGGTGTGGACAGCACGTTTTTGCTGGCCAGGGCACAAGAGGAGTTGGGGGAACGCTGTCTAGCTGTGACTGCTTCGTCCGACACGTTTCCCAAAAGGGAATTCGATGCAGCCGTATCGTTGGCTCGGCAATTGGGGGTCCGCCACGAAACTCTTCACGTGGAAGAGTTGACCAACGAAGCGTTTGCCGCCAACAATTTAGATCGTTGTTTTCACTGCAAAAACGGATTATATAGTCGCATACAGGCCATTGCCGCCCGATATGCCAACGCGGTTATAGTAGACGGTAGCCATGCGGATGATGTCGGGGATTATCGGCCCGGTATGCAGGCGACACGCCGGTGGGGCGTCAGAAGCCCGTTGATGGAAGTCGGGTTGACCAAGAAGGAGATTCGTCTGCTTTCCAAAGAGATGGGATTGCCGACCTGGAACAAGCCCTCATTCGCTTGCCTTTCCTCCCGCATTCCCTATGGTACCCGGATTACACGCGAAAAAATCTTACAATTGGACCAAGCCGAAATCTTTTTGTTGGAACTAGGATTCACGCAAGTCCGTGTACGTCATCACGAAACGATCGCCAGGATCGAGGTGCTGCCGGAAGAAATGCCACTCGTTCTTCGCCACGCCGCTGCCATCACTGACTTCTTCCGCTCGTTGGGGTTCCTGTATACCACGTTGGATTTGGCCGGATACAGAAGCGGCAGTATGAACATCGTACGGAATCAGGCAGGTGAAACCCTATGAGCATGGACAGGTTGACCGAGATTTTGCGTGCGGTTGCAGAGGGACGATGTTCGGTGGACCAAGCCCGTAAACTATTGGCCACTTATGATGTACTGGGCTTTGCCCGTGTCGATTTGCACCGATCCCGGCGAACCGGATTTCCGGAGATCATTTTCGCCCAGGGTAAGACGCCGAACCAGATCGCGACCATTTTTCATCGACTGCAGGCAACGGGAGAACCTGTATTGGCTACCCGCGTCACACGTGAACAAGCGGAGGCGGTACGCAACGTTACACCCGATGTGGAGTATGACGACGTCGCCCGGTTGCTTCGCTGGTGGCCACCTGAATGTCCGCAAACCATGAGCCCTGGCTTTGTCGCCGTCGTCTGTGCGGGAACGGCTGATTTGCCGGTGGCGGAAGAAGCGGCGGGTACGGCAGAATTCCTCGGCAGCCCGGTCGAACGCGTCTACGATGTAGGCGTGGCCGGTTTGCATCGGCTGCTTGATCAGTTGTCCGTCCTGCGCAAAGCCAATGTCATTATCGTGGTTGCAGGTATGGAAGGAGCGCTTCCAAGCGTGGTGGGGGGATTGGTCGCCGCTCCTGTCGTGGCCGTTCCAACCAGTGTGGGATACGGTGCACATCTGAACGGTTTGGCACCACTACTGACCATGCTCAACTCCTGTTCGGCAGGGGTGGCCGTCGTCAATATTGACAACGGTTTCGGCGCCGGTTATTATGCCGCACTGATCCATCGCAGTCAAGTTGAGCTGACGGAAATGAGGGACAACGCTCATGGGAAAAATCCTGCACTTTGACCCTTTCTCCGGCATTGCCGGCGACATGGCGCTGGCCGCATTGGTGGACGCCGGTGCCGATCCCTTGTTGATCGAGCAACAGTTGCAATCCCTTCCGCTGGAAACGTTTCATCTGCAATGGACCCGCACAGTGAAAAAAGGCATCTCCGCCCGCGCCGTTCGAATCATCACTGAGCCCGAACAAAAGGGACATTCACATCGTCGGTATCGGGAGATTGTCGACATGCTGAAATCGGCTGACTTGCCAGAACAGGCCGTTTTATGGAGCCTTCAGATCTTTGAACGGATCGGGCAGGCGGAAGCCCGCATTCATGGTATTGCGCTCGATGAGGTCCATTTCCATGAGGTAGGAGCCATCGACTCGATTGTTGATATCGTCGGAACTGCTTTGGCATTGGATCAGCTCAATCCGGACAGAATCTCTTCATCACCTCCGCCACTGGGGAATGGCGAAGCCGTTATGGCTCACGGGATTTATCCGCTTCCCGCCCCGGCCACACTGGAGCTGATGAAAGGATATCCCATCCGTTCCACCTCTTTGCCCTTTGAATTGACCACGCCTACGGGAGCGGGCATTTTGACGGCACTGACGGAACAATGGGGCCCCGTTCCCGACATGACCGTCGAACGGACCGGCTACGGCGCAGGTATGCTTGACCTGCCAGACCGCCCCAATGTATTGCGTGTGATACTTGGAAACCGCTAAACCGTCCTCGTACTATGACACCATCACACACGCCGGTAGGAACTTCATACCGGCGTGCAATCTTTGTTGTTGATCAGCCGTTGTTTTTTTGATTTGGTTATTTATAAACTTTTTTATTTATTATATATTTTATTATGTACTACTCCACAAACCATTGAGGAAAGGAGCTTGTCCAAGATGAATGCCGCCGATCGCATCCGTCAGACGATATCCGCTTGGCCGGGTGTCAGCGAAGCACCGCACCGCTTCGGGGGAATCGAATTTCGCTACGCAGGGAAGGAATTGGGCCATTTGCATGAAGACCGGTTGGCTGACCTTCCGTTTCCCCGGTCCGTCCGTGACCAACTGGTGGCGGACGGAGAAGCGGAACCTCATCATATCTATCCCGATTCCGGTTGGGTCAGTGTCTGGATTCGCAAAGAGGAAGACGTGGATCGCATCATCCGTCTGTTTCGCATGCAATACGATCGTCTGGTGAAAAAAGTCGGCCAGTCGGAACAAACAGACTGACCGAAGTCTAAAGAAAGCAGGGCTCACCGCTTACAACGATGAATCGGGTGGCTCTTTTCGCTCGCTGGGATCATCGCTGAAAAGGTCACCCTTTTCTTGCTCCCATTCGGTCAGACAGACATCGAATCGGCCTGATGCCTGAGCCTGTACTCCCGCCGTCTCTCACCATCCCATCCGTTGGCGCAAATGCGTGATATGAGCCACATGATGCCGAATATGCCAGACAAACAACCCCAACGCTTCATCCAATCTCATGCGCCCCATCACCGGATGAAGATACGTACGCTTGAAATCCGCCGCTTCCAGAGAACGCAGCAATGTCACCCAACGACGGTTGAGCGCCTCGATCAATTGCAAGGAAACTTCCGGCGGTTCCGTGCGTGAGTCCGCCATCTCGGCCCACCCGTCATGCTCCCATACATTCACTTCCGGTTCTTCTTCGGTCAAAGCCCGTTTAAATCGGATATAGTTGTGCATTTGGGCATCCGCCACGTGATGCACCACTTGCCGGACAGTCCATCCACCCGGTCGATAAGGCGTATCCCACTGCTGGGGCGTCAACCCCGCCACTGCATGGCGAAGCTGCTCGGCCGAACCACCCAATTCGTCGATCCACTGTTGGACATGCGCTGTCGTAATGGTGTCTGGCTTTACAAATTGACCGATGGGGTACCGCATATCCGTACTCATCCCTTCTCCCATTGCAATATCCCCTTTTTCTGTTGGATGTTCACCGCTCCACTTCTTTCTCTGCTCGTCAGGCAACGAAGCGATCCAAGCCATTTCCGCCGTTTTCATTACTTGTTTCAGGGGTACCCCGCTTGTTTCGGCAATCGCGCGGCAATCCCTGTATTCCGGAGCAAACTGCACGATTTCTCCTTGATGGGTTGCGACTTTTACCCGCACTGTCCCCCAAGGGGTTTTCACCGATTGAAACGTCCGTCCCAGTCGGTGCACCGTTACGCCATGCCACCGTATTCCCAATGTGGTTGTCTCCAAGAACAACACGCGTTTGACCTCATCCAGATGTTCCTCGCTTACCAAAACATGCAATGTCACACCGGGACGCCCCCGCTTCATGATGATCGGAACCATCCACACGTCACGGGCTCCGAATGCAAACAATCGATTCATCACGTGTTCAAACCACTCAGGGTTCATGTCGTCCAGATTACATGCGATCTCCACCATATCCGAATCCAGCTGTTCAGCATCCATGTCGTGCATCACAATACCTCCCCCGAACGAAAAACCCAAAAAGTACCACCATGTTTCCGATCGAAAACATTCACACTATCAAATGATCAATCAAGCAGGAAATGGTGATGCGGATGAGAAGATTCCTGGCGTTCTGCATGGTAATGTCCCTAACGCTCGCGTTGACATTCCCATCCGCGGCGGCAAAAGACTCCCCCGTGGAAACAGATTGGCGGAAACAGGTATTTAAAAACGTGGAAATGTTAACTGGACTCCCTTGGTATTATCTAGCCGCTATGGACCAATATGAACGTAACTTACAAAGAGTGCGTCGTGATCTTCCCCGAAAAAAAGGGTGGCTGGCCATCCACGTTCCTGCTGAAAGATGGGCCGGTGTGATCAACCCGGACCAAGAAGATCAAATGGAAGTCTCCATTCAATATTTCGGGGGCATCGGACGTGACGGCAATGGTGACGGAAAAGCGAATCGTCACGATCCTGTCGATGTTCTGTACACCGTGGCCCGTTTCCTATCTCACCTTGGAACGGATGAAGATGCGATTCGTACAGGATTGTGGCAGTACTACCACCAACCCATCGCAGTAGATACCATTACACATATTGCCAAGATCTTTGCCAAGTTCGACACATTGAAATTGGATGCACATGTTTTTCCTCTCCCGTTGCAATACAACTATACCTATCACAGCACATGGGGGGATAGACGAGGATGGGGAGGTTTACGTATCCATGAAGGGACGGACATCTTTGCCGATTACGGCACCCCAGTTCTCAGCACCTGTTACGGTTATATCGAATTGATGGGATGGAACAAATACGGTGGCTGGCGTCTTGGCATCCGTGATGTATACAACAATTATCACTATTACGCCCACCTCAATGGGTTCCGCAAAAAATTGAAACAAGGTGACATCGTCAAACCGGGCGATGTGGTCGGATACGTCGGCTCTTCCGGTTACGGTCCACCGGGTACCTCGGGTAAGTTTCCACCCCATTTGCATTACGGCTTGTACAAGTTCAACGGTCGAACCATTTATTCTTTTGACCCCTATCCCCATCTAAAAGCGTGGGAACGGCAAACCCGCAAACAATGGCGGGAAATGAAAAAGAAGAAACGAAAAAAGTAACAGTAAGACTGATGCGGGTCCGATTGTTTACCATCGGACCCCGCCAATTCTGATTGAGTCGGGGAGTGAATGAAACAGCCTCACCCACTGCGCCCCAACAGTCTCAAGATCTCGTCTGGTTGCAGTCCTTGGACGGCCGTACCGTTTACCACCGTGACTGGGACGCCCAAAAATCCCATCGCTTTCACTTCCTCCAGATATTCGGGATGGGCGGCACAATCCCGCACTTCATATGGAATGCCATAGTCGTGCAAAAAGCGCTTCAAGACGTTGCATTCAATGCAATGGGGCTTGGAATACACCACTACTTGCATTCCGGTCCCTCCTTTCGAGCACCTAGGGCGTGTCTGGTGAATAGTGTACGCATTGCTTTCCCGACTCGCTCCACCTGCGCCCAGCAAGGAAGGAAATCATGACCGCTACGACCTGGTGAGCACAGGACATGGGCAAAGTACGCTTCGCTGAAAGGAAATTGCCCGTGATTCCATTCCTGCGCTTTTCGGGTCTTCTCTCTGCCGGGCTTGGTAAGTCGTACACCCGGGAAAACTTTGCCCCTTACGAAACTTGATTACCTGGACGCATCTGATGAATATTGCGATGCTCGGTCGCACTCAAGTCTTCGCTCACTACAGTTGATCAATGAGGGGACACATTCCATATACAGTGCGTAACATTCTTTTCCTCCCACTATATCACAGCAAACGTCTGCATCGAAGTTCTGCCATCACTCGCGAGAAGCTGTATAATAGCGATAGACTGATCATAGGGGCGATTTCATTGCACAAACATTTACGATCATTTTTGGATACACTGCGAAGGGAAAACGATCTTGTCGAGATTTCTGCTCCCGTCGATCCTCATCTGGAATTGGCGGAAATTCATCGACGGGTCATTGCCGAGGAAGGACCGGCATTATTGTTTACCCAAGTAAAAGGTTCGTCCTTTCCTGTCGTCACCAATTTGTTTGGCACCGCCAGGCGGGTGGACCTCGCGTTCGGTCCACGACCGGAACAATTGATGAAGCAAACAGTGGCAATGTTGCACGAATTGCTTCCACCCAAACCACAAACCTTGTGGAAACAGCGAAAACTGCTGTTCGACCTGCTCAGAGTGGGGACCAAAACCGTTTCTTCCAACCGGGCTCCCGTGCTGGAAGTGCAACAGCCGGAAGTGGATTTGACCCAATTGCCCGTGATCACCTCCTGGCAGGAAGACGGCGGTCCGTTTATCACTCTGCCTCTGGTCTATACGCAACATCCGGAGACCGGTCAACACAATCTCGGCATGTACCGGATGCAAATCTTTGACCGGCAGACAACCGGGATGCACTGGCAGATTCACAAAGGAGGCGGTTTTCACCACCACGAAGCGGAGAAGCGGAACCAACCCCTGCCGGTGCGGGTGTTTCTGGGCGGCCCGCCCGCATTGATCGCTTCTGCCATCGCCCCCGTACCGGAGTCGTTGCCGGAGTTGATACTGGCTTCCCTCATTTTAGGAGAAAAACTGCCCGTCGTTCGGCCGGGCGCCAACGGATACCCGATCATCGCGGAAGCTGAATTCGTCCTCTCCGGTTATGTGCCGCCGCATGAGCGGCGTCCGGAAGGACCGTTCGGTGATCACTACGGGTATTACTCACTCAAACACGACTTTCCCGTTTTCCACGTCCAATCGGTGCATCACCGCAAGGACGCGATTTACCCGGCGACCGTGGTGGGCAAACCAAAACAGGAAGACTACTATCTCGGCGAATTCCTGCAACGTCTGCTCTCGCCCGCCTTCCCACTGGCCATGCCGGGAGTCAGGGATTTGTGGACCTACGCGGAAACCGGGTTCCATCCCCTGGCAGCCGCCGTGGTCCGAGAAAGTTATCGACGGGAAGCATTGGCTCACGCCTTCCGCATCCTGGGCGAAGGCCAGTTGACGCTGACCAAGTTTTTGATCATCACCGATCAAGCTCTGCCGCTGGACAACTTCCCCCGGTTGTTCGAAACTGTGTTGGAGCGGTTTGATCCTGCGGTTGATCTGTTCGTCTTCGGGAATACCTCGATGGATACGCTAGATTATACCGGCCGACGGTTCAATCATGGAAGTAAGGCGGTCCTGGTCGGCGTCGGCGAACCGATCCGTACGCTGCCTGCCGAGTATCGCGGCCCGGAACTGCCTGGGATTCGTCACATCTGTCCCTATTGCAAAGGGGCACTGGTGGTGGAAGGTGAGCCGTTCGAACGGGAGCCGGAGTTGGCCCGTCGCCTGGCCGAATCGTATGGTGATGCACTGAGTGAATGGCCCTTCGTCTTTTTGGTGGATGACATCCGTGCAGTAGAGAGGCAAACACGGTTCCTGTGGACGGTCTTCACCCGGTTCGATCCGGCTTACGACATCCATGCCCGCGCGGAACTGGTGCGACACCATCCGAGGTACCGCCTGCCGATCGTGATCGATGCCCGCATGAAGCCGGGTTATCCCGACGAACTGGAGCCGGATCCGGAGATCGTGCAGTTAGTTGATCGACGGTGGAAAGAATATTTTCCACAAGGGCTACGATCCAATTGAATGGACACCCGCCATACCGGAATTAGCGGGACCAAATTTCCCTCTCGGAAGATTGGAGGGCGTATCCGGTACATTCGATTGTCCGGGTACGCCTTTTTTTGTCACACGCGAGATTACTTGATACGCCCCATACAACCGGTTTTGGGGTGTGTCTGGTGAATACTGTCCACATTGCTTTCCCGGCTCGCTCCACCTTCACCCTTCAGCGAACCTAATGATGACCGCTCCGACTCAGTCAGGGTTGGGTCAGTCGCACGCCTGGGGAAAATTGCTCCCTTACGGAATAAACAGACACGACCTAATTTTCCCCCTTCATTTTGATCTGCGGCATCGGAACCTGCGGTGATGAGCCGCTCTCGGCTTTTTTCAATGCGCCGTTGTAATAGTAGAATTGTGGCACGTCTCCCATCATCCACGCTGTCGCAATCGGAATCTTGGCCTGGACGACCGTGGGTTCGGTTGAAAACGGAACGACCACGCTCATCTCGGCGTGCACTTTCAACATCATCGTCACCATCACCGTATTCACCCCCGCCGACTCCATCTTCGGTTCGAAATCGACGATCACGTCCCCTTTGGGCCAAATTTCCACCGGAATCCGCGGTCCATAATCGGCCAGGATGTTGCTTTGCAACACTTGCCCCAAACTGAGGCTGATCGGTTTGTTTTCGAGATGATGCAGAATCCGCGTCACCTGCGAGGTGGTCTGTGTATATACCCGCTGTTGCACCTGTTGATTGATCGTGATCCACGCCACTTGCCCGTCTGCGGCTTTTTCCACTTTCATGATGCGGTTGAGGTCACCGCCCATTTTCAATTGTTGTTGTACCCCTTCCAAAATCGCCTCCGAAGCGATCTTTTTCACTTCGGTCCGGGCGATCGTGACTAAGGTGGGATGCAGGTGTTTCTCCAACAACCACAATGTCTGGTACAACACGGCAAACAGGATGACCAACGCCAGGAACCATGCCCCCGATTTTCTGCGCCGCCTCAACCCCTGAGGTCTGCGACGCAGCCGCAATCGCCACCTTCGAAACCGCATCATTATCCCTCCTCGCCCCACTTCTATGCAAAAAACCCCGTCCACTTGCCAGGGTTGTTTGATAGAATGAAAAAGATAGTTTAGCGTGTATGACGGAGGAATGAACATGACAGCGCAAACCATCGATTTGTCCCGATATGTGTCCAATCTGGATAAAAATGTATATACCATCTTCAATTTGCCCGAGGAAGTGATTGCGGTCATTTTTGCGTACGTCAGTCGCAGTCCAGCCAGCTTCCGCGACAATCTAAAAAAACTGCTGGCTGATGGGGAATTGGCGATGGACGAGACGGCCGGCGGCATGACCGGTTTTTACTCGGAAAAGGCTGCCCTCTTCCACGAAAAATGGGTGGTAGGCTACGGTCACAGCAGTGTGGCAGAGCATGCCGTCGCCCATGTGGGAATCGAAAAGATCAGTCGACTGGCATCCGCCGAATTGGAACTGGCCAACAGCTTCAACAGTTTTACCGAGTACAGCCAGCGATATCAACGGCCCCGGCGTGGCGACTACTTCATCCCGGCGGAGCTGGAACAGGACACCGAATCAAAACAAGCATTCATACGCCTGAACGAAACAGCTTTCGACATCTATGAACGGTTGCTCAGCGGGCTGATCGATCATCTGAGTCGCAACCTCCCACGTCAAGAAGGCGAATCCGACAAACGCTTCTCCGTTCGTGTGGAAAAAACGGCGTTTGAAGATGCCCGATACGTATTGACACTGGCTACGCTCACCAATCTCGGCATGACTGGTAACGGACGAGCCCTCCGCGACACGATCGTCCGGCTGCTCTCCAGCCGCCACTCTGAATGCCGCCGATTGGCCGAGGAGATGGAGCGGGAAATCAGCCGGGTCATCCCGACATTGCTCAAACACGTCAAACCCAATGACTATCTGTTGCAGACGCGGAATGACCTCTCCGACCTGTTGCCGGAATCTCCTCATCAGACGGAGGATACGGAGAGGAAGAAACCGTTCGCTCGGTTCGTCCAGATGCCTGATTACGACAAAGCCTTGACGCAAACGGTGACCCACTTGATGGTGAGCGAACGATCGGCGACCTACGCGCGGGCATTGGCTACGGCTGAACGACTCTCTGTCGAGGAGAAGGAGCGGATCGTTGATACTGCGCTACGGCACCTGCGCTTCTTTGACAACCCCCGGGATGAATTCCAGCATGTGACCTACACCATGGAACTGTTGATCTCGGAGGCCAACTGGCACCAACTGCTCCGTCACAACCGGCGGACGCATTTCTCCTACGGCGAACCGACGGTCAAACTTGGATACACCATCCCGCCTCATGTGGAAGAGGCCGGACTGACCTCGATTTATGAGGAAGCGGTGTTTTTGGCAACGGAAACATATGAGTTTATAGCCGCCCGTTTCCCCGAAATAGCCGCCTATTGCGTGAGCAACGCGCACCATCGTCCCGTTACTGCCACAGCTTCGCTGTGGGAACTGTACCATCTCATCAACCTGCGCACCTCGCCGGAAGCACAATGGGACATCCGTCTCACATTTGAGGCGTTGCTTCGGGAGCTGCAAGAGAAGCATCCTGTGTTTGCCCGCTATGCACAACGACGATTGGGCTAAAATTGAAAACGCCCCCGATCTTCGGGGGCGGACATCTTGATGTAAAAGATGCGCCTTCCATTCCGATATGTCATTTCCTGAGCCAGAGCAAACCCCGATTTTTGAATTTGCAGAACTAACCCATGACAATATTTGTATAGTGTGGAGGGAACAGCATTGCTCCTATCACTCAAACAAAATTGGACGTTATGGACACAACAGGACTGGGTGGATGCCGCACAGATAGTCAGTTCTGCGGGGCAAGTACTCAGTGCTGTTTTGACTTTGGTCACAGTCTTTTTTGCTTACAGTCAGATCAAACAGGCAAGGAAGGACGCACAACCTGAGGTTACGATCTATATAGCAGAAGACCGACGAAGCTTCACGATTGATATTATCCTGACCAATGTGAAAAGTGTTCCTGTTTTTGTTAAGACCTTTGTGTTGCGTTATTTTGATCAAGCAGGCAGAGCGATCACGATTGGACGCCAGCAATTACTGAGAAAAGGGTATATCAATCCCTATTATCGAGTATACGACCCGCAAAGCTTACTCGGAATGGGCAATACCTACAAAGTGACGCTACATAGCCATTGTTTGAAACCAAGTACCATGATGTCGGAGACTTCTCACATCCCTCTAAGCGCAGCAGCGCGTCTGAGGAAAATCTTCACCAGACTGATAGGAATGCGGCATGCCACGCATCATCATATTGCAGAATTGCGTTTTATCACACCGGGGGTACATCCTGATCCAACAGTGTATTTTTACGCAGTGATACATCACGGCCAAACCATGAATTATTGGGTTTACGCCGCCACAAGAAAACTCAAATCGTATGATGATATTGAGCAAGTGGGGATTTTGGTCGCGACTTACGAAGTTCCTTCTTATCGTGAAAAAGTGGTCAAATTCAACTAGTGACAATTCACCATCACCATCATCGCGCTCCAGAAGAAACGGGATGCCTGGCCGCCCTAAACTTTCGGGCAGGATTGCGGAATATTATGTTTACAATCCAGAAAAATAAAGGAAATTTAACTGTGATCATCAAAATGGAAAGATGTTTAATAGGAGGGGAGCAATGAGAAGTGAAAAGGAAATGCTTGATTTGATACTCAATTTTGCGAATGATGATGAACGGATACGAGCGCTCATATTGAACGGATCACGCGCCAATCCGAATGCGCCTCGTGATCCATTTCAGGACTACGACATCATGTATATCGTATCCTCCGTTGATGATTTTGTTCGAGACCGCAGTTGGATCAATACTTTTGGAGAACTGATTATGATGCAAACTCCCGATGAAAAAGTTTTCCCGCCACCACCAGATCGTGACAATGGTAGCTTCGCTTTTCTTATGTTGTTTAAGGATGGAAATCGGATCGATCTCACCTTTTATCCTGCTAATAAAATATCCGATCTACGTTTGGAAAGCACCAGTTTGCTTCTGCTGGATAAGGACGGAATGTTAGAACCATTGCCACCAGCATGTGACAAAGATTATATCCCTACACCTCCTACTGAAAAAGAATTTCAGGACTGTTGCAATGAATTTTGGTGGATTACAACAAACATCGCCAAGGGATTGTGGCGTAGGGAGCTTCCATATGCGAAGTTCATGTATGACCATCCTGCACGGGATGCGCTTACTTTGATGTTAAGTTGGTATATAGGCACCCAAACGGGCTTTTCCGTCGATACAGGAAAATTTGGCAAGTATTTTGAGAAGTACCTTGATCCGAAGCGTTGGAAAGCATTCGTCCAAACGTTTCCTGATGGCGAATATGATAATATTTGGCAGGCACTTTTCGTGATGTGTGATCTTTTTAGGGAAACCGCAATTGAGGTAGCACTACATTTTGGCTTCGAATATCCATATGACGAAGATCGGGGAGTCACTGATTATCTGAAACGGGTATGGGCTCTTCCACGAGACGCAAAATCTATATATGAATAGAGAATAGAGAACTACCATGGGAGAAAATAAAAACCCTCAGTTGAGGGTTTTACTTTTTATGGAATCTACTTCCCCCCCTGGTGACAGCTTCGCTGGTATTCCCCCTAAAAGAATGTCATGCATTTTGTTCCTACCCTCGGACAGATTAATCACTCCTTTCCGCTTCTTAAGACCAGGCGGAAACCATTGATAGATAAGGCATCACCAAACGGACTTGGTAGTGCTAAGTCAACCTCGGAATCAACCGATGTCTAATGTTATTATGTTAATAGGAGAAAGGATTAGCATCAAAAGTGATAGATTCTACATACCGCACATAAGCACCCTAGCACTGACAAACCGCATTGAAATGGTTCAATATAGATCTTTGAAAAGAGGAGGGGATCTCATGAAAGAACTGATTCAGCTGATCCAAGACTCCAACTATCTCGTCGCTCTTACCGGTGCGGGTATGTCGACAGAAAGCGGACTTCCCGATTTTCGTTCACAAGGCGGGCTTTGGTGCGGAAGAGATCCTTATGAAATCGCCAGCCCGCAAGCGATCGGAACGGATGACTTTTTTGAATTCTACCAAATGCGCATCGAAGACTTGTTGAAGTATAAACCTAATATTGGTCATTATGTGCTCGCCGAACTGGAGAAGGAAGGAATTTTAAAAGCGGTTCTTACGCAAAATATCGATGGTTTCCATCAACGAGCGGGAAGTCAAAGGGTGATCGAAATCCATGGTCATATGCGCTATCTGGTCTGCTCCCGCTGTGGAAAAGAATATCCCGCAACTTCTTATCGCGAATCTACTTATTATTGTACAGATGAGAATTGTAAGGCTCCCCTTCGTCCGCCAATCGTTCTGTTCGGTGAACCGCTGGATTCAGATGCTTGGAATTCGGCTGTTCAAGAAGTGGAACAAGCGGATAAGATACTAGTAATGGGCACTTCTCTGCAAGTCTATCCTTTTGCCGGATTGGTAGAGTTAGCACATGAAACAGGTTCGAAAATCATCATCATCAACAAAACCTCTACTCCTTTGGATCATTTGGCAGATCACATCATACATGAAAGCATCGGCAAAGTATTAAGCGAAATTGCAGAATCCATATTAGGAACCGATTGGTTTGCGCACCGGCTTAAAAAATGAAGTGGAAAACAGGACGACCGCTCATGGTCGCTCATTTTCGGTGATTTTGATGAGATGACATGGAGTAGGTTCGTTACTGCCGTGTGCCATAACATCAAGAACATCTGGATGAGGAGCATGGAGCCCAGGCGGGCCTTGCTCCATGATCTCCGTCTAGTTTTCTTTATTTTCTTTCAATCACTAGACAAACCCAGCGTTTTTTCCGCTGGGTTTTTTATAGCCTCAGACCACCTTTCATAGGCGGTCTTTTTTCATTTTTTGGGTGGCAGTTCTACTTTCAACATTAAGTCCTTGCGCATGACATGGGGAGCCAGATCGCGTGTGACAAAGGAGGCAAGTTGATCCGGTTTGATTGCCGGGAAATAGGCGATGAACGAATACGTATCCGTATTGGCCACTTGGACGTATCGAATTTGATATTTTCGGCCGGTTTTGTCCTTTAGTTCCAATTCTCTGTTGAATTGGTAGGGTTCTGGGCTGACTATCTGGTAATGGACGCGCGTTTGATCAGAATGAAACTCCACTTTATTATACGTATTTTACCTGCGTCACCCATGGACAGTAAAATCGGCTTTTCGGGTGTTGGCGAGTGATCCATTTTTGCTTCAATGTGTGGAATAGGCAGACGAAGTTTCTTCGTGTGTTTAAACGGATAATATGGGATGATGGTCAACGAACGCGGAATTCGCTTCAAAGGCGAATAATACATTCTGTATACATAGGAGCCATTTTCATCGAAGTAACCGCTACCCATAGATCCATCGATCACAATCCCCCGATCGTCCATGATCATAAAATCCATTATAGAATCATGGTTACGAGGAGTGGGGTGTTTCGACGGATGGATCATCAAGATGGTTTCACTTTTGCTAAAGTTGATTTTTTGTATGGTATAAGAGAAATCGGGCGCGGATTTGGTCGTATTTAGGGTATATGTGGTTTGTCCCGATTGCGTCAATTTGACCGAAATATTCATTTGCCAAGATTTTTTCGGATCTTTTTTGTCTTTGAGGGTTATGTTCAATGTGAATTGATCAGGCAGCCTTTTGATTGTTTCTAGATGTAGGATGCCGTTAAAGGTTTTGTCATCGACGGGACCGCCACTTAAACCCCCGCCCCCCCATAAAAAGGTGATTATTAATTTTGAAGGAAAAGTCGGGAATGGCGGCAATGTCCATTTTTCCTTTAAATCGATAGACAAAGCCCAGCTTGATGCGATAGCCGTCATAAAACGATTCAGTCAGTTCAAAAGTGTCTCCGTTGATGTTCAGCCGTTTGTGGTAGGTTTGGATCAATCCATTTTCCTCCGCTGTTTTTAAACCGTAGTCTCCCACCGTTGAGAATACTGAGCCGAGTATGGGAATCTGTTTGAGTGCTTTCGCCATGGTCGGCGAAATAAAGCCCAACCCAAACGTGACTCCTACCTGTATGGCGGCCGCGGTGGAGCCGAAAAGGATTTTTTTGCGTATTTTCTTTTCCTTTTCATGGTAGGTAAAGATTGGAGTGTTTGCGTCATGCTCTTACCCTGCTGCTCTCGGTGAAATCTTGTTGATGATGGATCCTCTGGGGGATGGGGATTCACGGGATGAACGTGGTTTCCTCTGTGGCGTATCCATTCTGGATGACCCAGTTGGCCCAAAATGCTGTTGCCGTCAACGCCGGAAAAACAGCACACGGGATTGTGACGGAGCCGTTCTTTCACATGTTTGCCCATATCGGGGGATCCGGGGCGACTTGGGGATTAGTGATCTTTATGCTGTTCTCACGCTCCCGTCAATTGAAACAAGTCGGAAAAACTGCATTGATACCAGCGATTTTCAACATTAACGAACCCGTTATTTTCGGAGCTCCGATTGTGTTAAATCCTGTTTTATTAATCCCGTTTGTCGCCGCACCCGCTGTGATCGTGACGATTAACTATATCCTATTTGCGACTGGTATTCTGCCGCCTATCGTTATTCAACCGCCGTTCACTGTCCCGATCTTTATCGGCGGATTCATCGCAACCGGGCGAAAGGCACTTTCCGAGTGGCCAATTGATAAAAATCGCTGAAAATGAGCAGTTTGTATAGGAACCACGTTTGAGATGCAAGGTCAAATACCGCGGATGGACTTCAAAAGGATTTATGGCGCCTCCCAGTGTTTCAACACTTCATTTTCTAAGCCGGGTTTTCCCCGGCTTATGTAGTCACGTCCTAAAATATTGCAGTAGGCGTACGCTTTATTCCGCATAAATCATTTTCACTGTCATGCCACCATCGACGACGATATTGGCTCCCGTCATGAACCCCGCCTCTTTGGAAGCCAAAAACAATACCGCTTGTGCGATGTCGTCGGGCCTGCCCACCCGACCGACCGGGTGCTGGGCGTGGTCAATCTCCCTCAGTGTTTCGGGCTGGCGTTCACTGCTTTTTTGCCAAGGGGACACGTCGATCCATCCCGGACTCACCGCATTGACGCGGATCTCGGGCCCCAGACTGACGGCCAACGCATGGGTCAACGCCAAAATACCGCCTTTGCTGGCGGAATACGCCTCGGTATGGGGCTCCGACATCAGTGCCCGAGTGGAAGCAATTTGGATGATGGCCGGATCTTCTCCTTTTCGCAGCAAGGGTACCCCGTATTTGGCACATAAAAAGGCCCCGGTGAGATTCACCCCGATTACCCGATTCCAATCCTCCAACGACAGCTTCTCAATCGGACCGTTCCTCATGATTGCCGCATTGTTGACCAGTACGTTTAACTTGCCTTGCTCCCGTTCAACACGCGCCATCAGCGATTGAACCTCTTCCTCCCGCGATACGTCGACAGGAACGAATAACGCTCGTCCTCCTTCTGCTTCGATCCAACGCCGACATTCTTCACCCGCTTCCTCATCCACTTCGGCGATGTACACGATGGCGCCTTTCTTGGCAAAGGCATGGGACAGGACACGTCCGATTCCCTGTCCACCACCTGTAACGATCACCACGCGATCATTCCAGTCCATCGGCCCGCCTCCTTTCTATGATTGAGCGTGCCCGATAGCACGTTGATCCGGGAGAACCCGTCTGGAAGACAGGAACCCCTCTTATGGCTCAGAAAAGAAGCGGACACGCCCCACGATTCTCTATCAAAAACTACCCTCTTTTGGATCATTATTTTCCCTTTTCCGATACTATTGTACCGTAATTTTTCTCTTTCTCTCAAACATCATACAAACTCCCCCGCTTCACAATCCATCCCCCATTCTGATCCCAGCAGTAAACGCTTTACGTTCGCGGCCGCCCGTTCGGCCCCGTCCATCCGGGAATGAGCCGATGATGTTCCGCCATCTCCCGTTCGTAATTGGTCAGCTCCGCCCAAGCACGCTCCTCCGCCGGAATACGGACCCGGGTCAAGATCCACCAGTTGAGCACCGAAAAAAGAAGCGCCGTTCGATACGCACCGAACAGAATCGGCAACGCCAACAATTCCATCACGACCACCACATAGTTGGGATGCCGCAGGAAACGGTACGGGCCCTTCATCACCGGCTGCATACCCGGTACCACCCAAATGCGGACATTCCAAAACGGCCCCAATGCGCGGAGCACCCAAATCCGGAATACTTGGGCGGCCAGAAAGAAAACAAGCGGAACGGGCCACCAAATCGGTGGTTCGGTTGAAAAAAGTACCTTTTCTCCGATCAAGGAGAGAAAAAACAATCCGTGCATCCCAGCAATCAGGGGAAAATGTTCCCGTCCGGCTTCCACTGCTCCCCAAGACCGCAACAGTCGGCTGTTGCGATGGGACCAGGCCCATTCCGCCAATCGCTGCATCAGTACTATTGACACCGTCAACCAAAACCAGTCATTTACAGACATCTCACCTTTCCTCCCATTGCAAGAGCACCAGCTCGGAGCTGAAACCGGGTCCCAATGCCGTCACCAATCCATACTCCCCGGGTTCATGCGCTTCCCGCATTTCACGTTCCAACACGAACAATACGGTGGCTGAGGACATGTTGCCGTAATCCCGCAACACTTCCTGTGCATGATGCAATTTTTCCGACGGCAAATCCATCGCCTCCCGGTAAGCCTGTAACACTTTCAAACCGCCCGGATGCGTAATCCAACGGTGGATATCGCTACACACCAATTTTCTGCGTGCCAAAAAACGATCCACGTTGGAACGTACCTCCCGGCGAACGATGGACGGGATATCTTTGGAGAACACCACCTGCAGTCCGTCGTCACACACTTCCCATCCCATGATCTCCAACGAATCCCGCCAGGTGGTACTCATCGCATCCAACAATCGGGGGCCGTTTGTTGGCCGGGGCGCTTTCGCGCGATCCCCCACCAGCAACACCGCCGCCGCTCCGTCGGCAAAAAGGGAGGAAGCGACCAGATTACTCTTGCTGCGATCCTCCCGGCGGAACGTTAACCCGCACAACTCCACCGTCAACAACAACACCCGCGCCTCCGGGTACGCCCTCGCCGTTTCCATCGCTCGTGCCAATCCGACGGCACCCCCTGCACATCCCAGACCCCAAATCGGCGTTCGCTTGACGTGCGGGTTCATCCCCAATCGATTGATCAAGTAGGCATCAATGCTGGGAGTGGCCAAACCGGTAGTGGAGACGAAGAGAAACACATCCACCTCTTGCGGCTCAAGACCGACCCGATCCAAGCAACGCCGCACCGCTTCTTCCCCCAACTGGCATGCTGCTTCGATGTAGGCCTCATTCCGGTCAGAAAACGAATGGTCTTGTTCAAACCACTCCCTCGGCCGGCTGAACCAGCGTGTCTGTATGGCTGTACGATCAAAAATACCGAGCAAACGGTCCACATCGGAAAAGGAATCGCGAAATAAGTGCCTTGCAAACTCGCGAACTTCCTGTTGATGGATACCATGAGGTGGAACCGCCGTTCCCACTGACACAATCGTTCCCACGTCATTCTCTCCTTCGTCGACACATCCTCTCTATAGAGTTTTCCAAAATCAAGAAATCCATCCCTGACGAGTTCGGAGTAGGTTGATGGCAAAGCCTACGGATAGTTATTTTCTTTCAATTCTGACTCGTACTTTTTTACAACAATGAACGATTCCAAGCAAAACTAAATGAAATGGCTCCTGCAGAATACAGAAGACATTTCATGAGATCTGCTTAGGTATTTTTCTTTTCATGCCTACTTTTTGGGGTTCAGTTCACTATGACCCGGCTCTTTTTATCAATAAAATTGACAAAGTGTTTTTCTGAACATGGGTTCCCAATCCTATTCTTGCTACCAATTCGGGATCCTCTCCACCCTATAAGGAGTGGGATCCCTATTTTCATTTGGTCAACAATCAGCAAAATGTAAGAGAGGAATTGAAAGACCATAGATTGAATAATTTTTACCAGGAAGGGGGATAAGCGTGTTCGGGGAGCTTTTAGAAAAGTTGTTTAAGCGTTTCCTGTGGTTCCCCTTTGTATTAGCGTTTATTTCAATATTAGGATTGGTATGGTACACTCTTTCTCAGTTGGATTGGGAAAACCTTCAGAACACCCCTATAGTAGTGATTTTGGTTGTTACTGTATTATCTTTCTTAGTCGGCATTCTTTTATGGTGGAGTTACAAGAGAACAGCAAGGTCCTTGAACTTCACCGAAGAATTTTTAGAAATCAACGAAGAAATAGTTAAGAATACTGACGCTATCGATATTTTGAGTACAATCGGCAATCTAATTGCCAAATGTTTACGAGAACCTTTTTCAAAGACCAATAATCGTCACACCTTTCATCATATATGTTGGATGGTTCGAGCCTTTATGATCAATAAAAAATCCAAGGACCCCAAAGTGGTACTTTTCATTCCTAATGACGCAGAAACCCACTTAGAACCATATGGTTGGGCCAGTCACTCGATGCAAATCCAAAAATTCACTCCGATCATTAGTCAGGAAAACTCAGCAGGATTTACATATATGACTGGCGAACCTTACTACTTGCCTGATGTAAACGACCCTGGCGCTCGCTTCGAATATAATAATCATTCCGATAATAGCTTTCATTCACTGGTTACGGTTCCCGTAAAATGCGGAAAAGAAGTAATAGGCGTTCTAAGTGTGACGGGCGAAGAAAAAAATTCGTACATTGAATCAGAAGACATTCCTTATTTAAGGGCTTTTGCCAACGCGCTTTCCCCTTTAGTTTCTTATCATTTGTCAGGTAGAAAGGGTGTCTATGGTGCACACCGTGAAGAGGTTGGGTCCAAAAGAACAGAAGATTTACGAACGGTTTGAGCAAGGGAACATGTCCCGTCGTGAATTTTTGGACCATACAACCGAAGGTCTCTTTCGGGAAAAAAGGCGGAAAGTGGTGGAAAGGCATGAAAAATACTTTGGGAAAAAAATCTTGTGACTAAGCGAGGGCAGCTTAGTTTTTCTATTGGTAAAAAAAAAAGCCTAGCGGGTTGATCCCTGCTAGGCTTTTTTTTTGGATATCGCCATTTCTCCCGGTCAATCTACGGAGGAACACGTTTTCCCCCTCGCTTCTGTTTCCAATCTTAAAGGGTGGATTGCGAGAATAAGGACACCCTTCTCGAGCTCAAATCCTACCGGACACGCATAACGGGGAAATGGTCCTCTTTTTCATGGTTGAATCAATCCGACACCGATCTGTTCTTCTCAGCGATTACAAATGTGTAATCCCCTTTGATACTTCCCCATTGTTTTATTGCTTCACCAATTTGGCCCGAAACGATGTCCCGCTCCAACTTACAGCACCCTTCCGTGACCTCTTGCTCGTCGGCCAGTTGGGCGAATGCAGAAATCCCGGCACGAACCTGCGGATCCAGGTATGCTCCTGGACGATGCTTCAATCCGTAGAGAAACGCATCTTGATGATCCTCAGGTATCAGGTAAGTTTCCGCCTCCACTAGGGTAAAACCGGCTTCTTTTAACCAGTCGGCCACCTGGCCGACACTGGGCATCCGCTCCATCGCCTTCTGCATCATCGTGGGAAAATACGCATTCAACCAGTATTGTTCCATCTGCTCCGGCGATGAGGTGAAGATCACATACCGGCCTTGATCCAGAACCCGGTACACCTCACGAAACACCGACACGACGTCGTGCAGGTGATGAACAGCCAGCACGGTCAACGCGCCTCGGAACGATCCATCTGCAAACGGCAACTGCACCGCATCCGCCTGCACCCAGTTCACCTCAGCTGATTTGGATCGTGCACGGGACAACATCACATCTGACACATCCACCCCAGTCATCCGCAATCCCGCCTCGGCCAACGCCGTGGTATAATTACCGGTGCCGCAGGCCACTTCCAACACCGGTTCTCCTTGCGCCGCAGACAAATGCCGTAGCAACCGACGAAGGATTTCCGGATCAGCCCTCCTGGTTGCGTCATACGTCTTACCGATGCGGTTGTAGGCGATATCCATTCTCTTAATCCCCTTTTCCGTTTATTTTTTTCGCAACACCACGAGATTTCCAGGAAGCGCTTTTTGATTCCCGATCAATTGCAGGGGCAAGACAGGTCCATGTACAAAATACTCGGTCGGGAAAAAACGTTGGACGACATCCTCCGTTATCGGTTCGAAATGGACATCACGTTCCTCCACGGCTTTTGGAACGGCATTGGCATCTCGGCAACCACGCAACAGAAACCGGGCTCCCGGCTTCATCACGCGCAACACCTCACTCGCGTAGCGCGACCGGTCGGCTTCGGGTATGAGGTGAAAACAACCTCGATCATTGACGAAATCGACAGATTCATCTTCAATCGGTAGATCCAGGGCATTTCCCTGCCGGAAATCGACCGGAACGCCTTCCTCACGTGCGCGTTCCCTAGCGATTTCAAGCGCCTTGGCCGTCATGTCCACACCAATGGTACGATAACCGCATTGGGCCAAGAAAATGGCCTCCCGTCCCGCACCACATCCGATATCCAGCGCCACCTCCCCCGGTTGCGGCAGTCCCAAAACGGCGATGGTTGCTACCAATTCCGATGAAGGGGCCACAAAGTCCCAATAGGCGAACTCACCTGTCTCATACATCTTTTCCCAGTCCATCGTACCACTCCTCCTTTGATCGTTTGTTTCCATTCATTGGATTTTTTGATTGATAAAGAGCCGAACCCCTTCTTTAGACCAAGTCTCAATATTGCCTGGTGACTACCAGTTCCCTTAAAGCTCTTATGGTCTCATTAAATGCACTAATAACGACTCCTCATGTTTGACTATCTTTTGAATACATTTGTTTAATAGGCGAATATCGAATGGTGGCCAGGTAGAAATGCATAGAAATGCAATATTATTATGGAAATCAAATGCCGTTGCGTATTTTGGATGAGGCTGAATTTTGGAAGCATCAAGAAGAAGAATATACTGTTGTTATTCGAGAGCTAGTAAAAAACCTGGAAACACAATATGTCGAAGTACTAAAAGAATGGGAGAGGGCGTTAAATCAAACACACCAGCGTGTAATCAGATTCATTGAGACGGTGATCCGTTCTGATTATGCCGTCACTCCTGCAGTTTATCAAAACGTGTTAAAGCTAGTAAAATTTTGCCTCAATCAAAGTGAACAATTTATACAAATACAAATCAGAGATCAAAGTGAATCGTTCAAAAACAATTTCACCGCTCAAGTCGTTATAAACCATATTATCCGCGAATTTGAATACTTCATCGGCATCGTACAAACCATTTTATACCAACCATAGCAGTCTGCAAAGCCAACAGATGTTCTGAGATGCTTTATTGAGCCCGGTTGTTTATTCTTTTGTGATGAACTCCACCGTCACCGGTCGGTTCTTGACTTCCACGATCCTTTTCTGCTTCCCGTACTGCCAGGGAAAGCTGTTGAACCACTTCCCCCCCTTTTTGATCCGGCCATTGGATGGCTCCTACTTGTTTCCGAAGATTTTTGGGGATGAAATCCCAACCACTGAATGGGTAACCGGTTGTCCTTGGGTGTTCTTTAATCTGATAACGACAGGCACCGTCTTTTCCTCCTGCGTACATCCCGTGATCAACAACAGGCTCATACAAACTCCCTGTCGGCGACCAGACTCTCGAAATGAAGGCAAGAGCTAGAACGAATCTTTGAACAGTATGACCAAACCTTCAAAAACCTAAAGAGACAAGTGATAATATGAACGGGGAGATCTACTGCCGGTCATTCGGGAAAAGCCGAAAAACAGATTTCCCATTCCCACGCCCTTCGAACAGTCGTGCCCTGTAGGGCTCACTTTAAAGAAATCCCCGGCACATGCCGGAGATTCGCCGCTTTTCACCGCTTCGACTTCTCCTCAAACAGACGGTCGATCGCCTCCCGCAGACGAGCCACTTCCCGTTCCAAAGACTCGATCTTTTCCTTCAAGTGAGATGCGGCCTCGTGCTCTGATTTCCGCTTCAGACGCCAGCGCTGAATCCGCTCGTAAAGAAGCAGTAGACTGGGATCGTTCAACACTACATCCATGATCCCATCCTCGAAGGTCTCCTTGTAGCCGGGCATGCCGTGATCTTTCCCGTAGAGGAGGTGCTTCTCCAGCAGCTTGGGGATCTGGCTGTTGTGGGGGCCGCCGCTCTGCCGATAAAAAGCCTCTATACGCTGTTCCATGGTCATCTTTTCGTTTTCCAACCCGATCCCTCCATTCCCGTTGTGTCCACCAGCACCCGGGTCAAGCTCTGTTGGATCGGACCACCCTCCAAACAACATAAAGGGCAGTGATCGCCGAGCCCCACAGCATGCCGGTCGCCAGCCAGCGGATGGACGGAACGACCAGCACCTGCTCCCCGCCGAAGGCGAGAAGCAGGGAACTGCCCACGAACAGACCACCGGTCATCATCCCCAGGGTGATCCGATTGATCATCCTGTTCACCTCACGGACGGAATCGTCGTCCAACCGGTTCACCACCACCCACTTCAGATCATTCCAGGCCAGTTTTTCCAGGATTTTGTTCAGTCGCCGGGGCAACGTGGCGACCAGTTTGGCGCCCTCCACGACCAAGCTTGCGTTGGCCCGGTAGTTGAACCGGCGGGCCAGCCATCGGCGCAGAATCTGCACGTCGGCCGACTCCACCGCCAGATGGTAACTGATCTCGGGACAAAGCCATCGCGCTGTTCCCTCAGCCGCCGAAAATCCCTTAGCCCACAGGGCCAGACCGTTGGGAATCCGGCAATAGTTACGCATGGCAACGGTGATGGCCTGGATCAACAAGTTTCCCCAGTTGTACTTGCTGGCCTGTTCGCTGTTGACATACCGGATGAAGACGGAACGAAGCTGATCCTTGAGGCGGACAGGGTCCGTATACGGCGTCGGTTGGAAGACGTCCAGCGCTGCTTCCGCGGCGTCTTCCGCCTGATTTAATCGAATATGGAGCAGCATGCGGAAGATCGCTTCCGTGTGGAGAGAGTCCATCCGGCCCACCATGCCCCAGTCAATGCCGATCACTTTTTTTGTGCGGCGATCCACCATGAGATTGGAACCGTGAGGATCGGCGTGGTAATATCCCTCGGAAAAGGTCTTGATGTAGTAATGGGCCAGATCCATCATCCGCTCAAAGCGTTCTTCAAAGGTGAAGAAGTCGACCGGAAACTCCTTGAGGTTCCATCCTTCCACATACTCCATGATCAGGACCGAGCGGAACGCATGGTAAACCTCGGGAACACCGATCGTTTCAAATTCCTCTCCAATCCGTCCGTGTTCCTCCATGTTGCGCGCCTCGACGCGCATATCCAACTCGTTCATCGAGCTGCTGTAATAGTCGTCGACCAACCCCGGCAGATCGACGACCGCCGCCAGCGGCGGCGGAAGCAGCTTGTGCAACCGACGGACCCATTTCCTGATGACGTCGATGTCTGTCTGAAACAGTTTTTCAACATTGGGTCGAACCACTTTGACCGCACACATGCGCCCGTCCTTCAGCCGAGCTCGGTACACCTGGGCCAGTGAAGCGGATCCGATAGGTTCCGGGTCGATCCATTCAAAGGTCTCCAATCCATCGGGCAGCTCATCGTCCAGTACGACGGCGATATACCGAAACGGCATCGGGGGAATCTCGTCCAGCAATTTCACCAGTTCTGCCGTGATCGGTTCGGGGATCAATTCCTGTCGGGTGACCAGCACCTGCCCCAGCTTGATGAAGGTGGGACCCAGCTCCTCAAAGGCGAGGCGCAGGCGACGACCGATCTGATGCAATTCCCGGTCTTCTTCCGGTGAGACCAGTTTCCCCGGAAACCACCGGAACATCTTCCGATCCGACAACAAATAAAGAAGCCCGTGTTTGGCTAGAACCTTCGCGATGGAGCGAAAGCGTCCGCCTTTCGTGATCGAATTCCGCATGCCCCGGATCTCTTGCCAGATCTTTTCCTTTTCCTCCGCGGTGAACGTTTCTCCCTTCACAACCGTCTTCTCTTCGGAATCCTCAAGGACCGGAGATACCACCGCTTTAATCCCTCCTTGGAGAACGGGTATCCTATCCCCACACCGCCTCCCTTGACGTAATGATCCATAGCTATTCCCTTAAAAAACTTCCTTTACTGTTTTTAAGGTTTCTTCACTCAGGTCGGAAAGCTCCTCCACCGACTTTCCATGGGCCCGCTCCAACAAGCTCATCCGGATATCGAATTGTTTCATGGCGTACTGAATCATTTCGTCCTTGTCCAAACCGAAGGGGAGAACCTCCACCTGACCGATCAACTCGTTGACCACGCCGATCGCCGTCGGCAGGAGAAACTCCATCCGCTTTCGGACGACGTCCCACACATGGTCGTGTTCGATGATGAGACGCTGGAGGAGATAAACACCGTAGGCAATGTGGCGAGATTCATCCCGCTGCAGGTATTCAAACGTCTTGACTGTTCCCGGCATCAGGCCCAAGCGTTTGTAGGAGCAGAATGTGGAATAATATCCCGTTTCCGCCAGCACGCCTTCGACGATCATGTTGTAGGTGACGGACGCCTCCGCCTGTGCTTCCGGCGAGGGATCGTGTATCAACCGCTCCATGGCTTGCGGCAGGTATTCGTAAAACAGCTTCCGGTAATTGTCGAGGTGATACACGGACAAATCCTGTCCAGTGACACCGGCCACCTCATCGAGGAAGCGTCGAAATGCTTCGGTGTGTTTTGCCTCTTCCCACAGAAATGTGGTCAAAAACATCTCTTCCTCGAGGCGTCCTTCCATGGAAATAACGCGGATCAGCGGAAGCAGGTCCCGAGTGACCGCTTCCTCTCCCGCCTGAAACATGGAACACAGGCGCAGGGCCATCTCCTTTTCAATTTCGTTAAACGTTTTCCAGTCTTTCCTGTCCTGGGTCAAATCGATGTCCTTCGGATCCCATACACCCAAAACTTTGGCTTTGTGATACAACCGCATGGGTAGAAGCGAATGATTCAGCCCTTTTTCGCTCGTGCTCTGCATCACGCGCATGTTTCTTCCCCCCGTTCTTTATTTCAGGGCTTCGGGAATCTCCGTATCCACTTTCAAAGCGTCCTCCAGCAGAGACTTGGCAGCCATCACATAGCCGGACAGAGTCGACAGGTCGCCTTTGACCAACTTCAGTCTGCCGCGCATCAGTGTCGAGATGGGCTCCAGTTTCCGCTCGAGGATCATTTTCCATGTGTAGGGATCGGCGCTGATGATGTACGGTGCATTTTCCAGATCTTCTTCCGTTGCCGCCCTGGCCTCCCGGCATTGGCCGTGCCACAGATCCAGATAGATGGCACGATCCTCCTCCAACCCGACGGACTCATCCTTTTCCACCCGCAGCACCAGCGGCCATTCCCAGGTTGCTGCCAACTTCCGATAGTTTTCGTTCCGGTTCAAATGTTTGGCCCATTCTTTTGCCCATTCGTCCGTGAAAGCCTCAAATGCCATCCGTACCCACTCCTTTACTCTTCCGACGATTTGGAACACGGTTTCAACACGGTATCCCCACACGGCATATAGGCGATGTCCTCTTTCGTGGCAACCCGCGCTTCGTGGCACTCCCCCCGGTAGGGGTCCAGATAGACGCTCTTGTCCCCGTTCCAGCCGACGGATGGGTCCTTTTCCATCGTCAGGACAGCGGCCATTCCCACGTCAGCGCCGCCTGCCTATACTGAACACTCTGATTGATCTTCTCTTTCCAGGCTTCAACCCATTCCTCGTCAAGCGCTTTCATTTCTGCCTCCTTTTTTACTTGTGTAAGGATTCCCTTTATTCTGAAAGATATCACTGCTCCAAATTGGCCCACATCCCCTGGATGGGGGGATTACTACCCCCATAATCAAGGGGGTTGACAACTTGACAAATGTAATAAAACTAAATAATTTCAAAATACGAATATATCAATATCACGCAATAAAAAGGAAGGTTCTGCCATGGAGAGTATCCTACCCACCCCAATCCTGACCCAGAAGGAAGTTCGACAAATTCTGAACACGTTGGTTCAGGGCTACCCGGAATGCGAGACCCGTTGGAGAGTGAAACTCTCGACGTTCAAGCTCTCCGGGGTGGAAAAGCGCGCGGTGAACGACGTATTCCAATTCCTCCTGGAGCGGCTGGACCGTTTCCTTTCCGATCCGGTCACCGGCGCCCGGCAGTTTCATGAACGGATCGCTTCCCATCCGGGTAAGCTCCGTCTGAGTCATATCATCCTCATCATCGGCGCATTGGAGGAGATTACGCTCGAGTTGATCTTGCAAAATCCCGACTTGGACATCCATGTCGGCTTTTGCTGGATTCATTCATCTCTGCTGAATTTGGCTTTTTCCGCCATACAGGAACAAGAGTTTCTCCACGGGTCGATGTCCGAAGAATCCGACCAATCAGGACAATTGTCGAAGCGGGACCCCATCCCTTTTAAAGAAGATCAGATACGCCTGTATGAAGCGATCATCCAATATGATGAAAACTTGCTCACCCTGAACGGGCTGGAAGATATACTCTCCTATACCGTCCGGGAGGTTTGCCGTATCGCCGGGTTCGCGCGGGCCGCGCTGTTTTGGTACACACCCATCACCCGTTCCCTGGATGGAATCTATTCTCACAACATCGATTTGGACGACATTCGGCGCATCCGGGAACTGGACTACAAGATACCCGGGTTGAAATACGTACTGAAGGAGAAAAAGCCCATCTATTTTCGAAACGTCAAGCATTACCTCCCATCTCACCACATTGAACACTTTCGGGTCACGTCCCTGGTGGTGGCCCCCCTGTACGGGAAGGATCCCTTCCCCCTCGGATTCTTACTCCTCGACCAGAACGGGCAACCCTTCCGGCCGGAACACCAGATGATGGAAACCGTCCACGCATTGATGAAGCGGACGTCCAAGGCCCTGGAAGCTCAGTTAAACCCGTCCCGTCCACCCCGCTTCCACACCCCTTCCGTCCTCAGTAACCGGGAACGGGAAATCCTGCAGCTGATTGCCGATGGCCACAGCACCAAATCTATCGCTGCCGAACTGTATATCAGCGAACACACCGTCGCCGAGTACGCCAACACCATCTTAAAGAAGCTGGAGGCCAAAAACCGGACCGAAGCGGTGGCCATCGCCCTGCGGAAGCAGTGGATCCGGTGAACTTCTAGGTTGAAGAGTCATACAAGCCTCCCGGCCCAAGGAACCGGAAAAAGCTGCATCCGTCGTCCCACTCGGCAGACCCGTTTCGTAACTCCGATCCACGTCGGATTCCATCGGACTGAAGGGAATGAATACGGGACATGCAAACAAAGGTCTCCATTCAGGAGAATGGGAGGCCGTGGGTGTTGACAAACCGGGATCATGACAATGTCTGTTTGTCATGACGGACCAGTCTCCCACGGCGTACCTATCGTGCGCTGTGGGTTTGTTTCCCTTCATCACCTCATCGGAAGGGATTTGCTCTCCGGTAAGAGAACGGGCCACCGTCGGACTGTGCGTTAGCTATCGTACCTGCCCATCGGCCATACACCAAATCACAAATGGCGCAAGAATGAGTCGTAATATTCCTAATAGACGGAAAACATGATGCGGTTGGAAGCGACTATTCCCTATTGCATTAAATAATTAGATTAAATGGAATATCATTATTGTATGAAAATTCCCGCTGTACACTGATACTCAACTTTACAGGGTAATACCAATAGAAATTATTGAAGGGATTCAGGAGCACTATTTTTCATTCCACGATTCATCCTGTTTAATGGACGAAATTCTGTAAATCCCGATTAAATCTTCCTTTAAAGTACTGTTGAAAGCCTTTTTTCTCTTCTTCCAGACAGTTAAGATGTAACTGGTTAATGGATGCTAGGTGGAAACCGAGGAGGGGTGATGATGCGAAAAATCGTATTCATTGTCACTGTCATATTTTTGATCGGCACCGTATTCACGGCTGTCACCATGGCTCAACCGGATCATGCTGAAACGAAAGATGCCCTATTGCCGGACAAATTCCAACAACTTTCCCGCAGCACCAAGTGGCAGCAAATAGAAAAGATCGATCTCCCATTCAATGTCTATCACCCACAAGGAATGACGCGAATTGGGGACCTGTATTACATGTCCTCGGTGGAAATCATCGAAAAACCGGTGAAATATGACCAACCCCGGGACGGATATGATCGCACGCCCGGAAAAGGGGTTGGACACCTGTTTGCCTTTGACAAACAAGGGAAACTCGTAAAAGACATCCAGCTGGGTGAGGGAATCATATATCACCCTGGCGGCATCGCATATGACGGCAAATACATTTGGGTGCCTGTGGCCGAATACCGTCCCAATAGCCATTCTATTATCTACAAAGTAGATCCCAAGACGATGAAGGCAGAGGAAGTGTTCCGGGTTAATGACCATATCGGCGGGCTGGTCCACGACGTTCGAAACGGAAAACTGATCGGTGTCAGTTGGGGTTCTCGGAAGTTCTATCTGTGGAATGAACAAGGGAAACAACTGCGTGTAGAAAACAATCCCAGCCACTTCGTCGATTACCAGGATTGTGAGGGTGTGGGCCAAGGAAAAATTGTCTGTAGCGGTATTTCGGAGCTGCCCAACCCTGCAACAAACAATTCCAACCCCTATGAGTTGGGCGGATTGGCCTTGCTTGACACGAACACGCTGGATATCCTCCACGAAGTACCGGTAACCGAATTTTCGCCGCAAGGACATGTTATTACTCGTAACCCGGTGTATCTGGAGAATACTGACCAAGGGTTGCGGCTTTATGCTGTACCGGATGACGATCACGCATCCTTGCTGGTGTATGAAGCGAACTAACGTGAAGGGGAACCAAAAGAAAGGGAGCCACATGCATATCGTGGCTCCTTTTTGATGTGAAGTCCCTTTGTACGATCGGCCACCTGTCGCAGGTGTTTTTCATTCTCCTTCCTCTTGTTTTTGCTTCAACCACTCCGGCCGCAACAGGCTCATGACCCACAAACTCCAGTATTCATCCCCGAACCGCCTGCATTCGCGTAACAATCCCTCTTTTTGAAATCCTACTTTCTCGTAACATCGGATGGCTGCATTGTTGAAATCAAAAACGCGCAGTTCAATCCGGTGCAGGTGCAGCGTTTCAAAGCCGTATCGAACCGCTTCCCGCACCATCTGTTCGCCCCAGCCTTTGCCACGGGCGTCAGGGCTAATCATGACACGGGCGATCGTACCGATTCGATTTCGAGGGTCGATGTTGCCCAATTCGATATGTCCCACCGTTCGGCCACTCGTTGGATCCACCGCTTTCCACACTTGCCGGCCCGGACTTTCCCACGACAGGTAATCGTCCAGTTGCCGCTCATCCAGCGGGAAAGTGAAACGTGGCCCGCCCCATTGCAGGAGAAACGCAGGGTTATCAACCCACTCCATTAATTGGGCATAATCTTCTTTGGTAAAGGGTTGGAGTGTGATCATGCCGATGCTCCTTTCACCCAGACAATTCCGATCCGGCCGACGCCGTAGCGTGAGCCCGGGCGGCCGCCCATTCCGTCCGCAGCAAACCGAATATGAGCTGATCGCCGTATTCCCTGTCGGATGTGCGGGAAGCCTGTTTCAAACATCCTTCCAACCGGAATCCCAAGCGATCAGGAATGGCGCGACTACGAGCATTGTCCGCGTGACAACGAATCTCGGCCCGATGGACCTGCTTCTCCTCGAAGAGATGATCCAACAACCGGATGACACAGCGTGTCACGATCCCCTTTCCTTCATACGCTTTCGCGATCCAGTAACCGATCTCGTAACTGCCGTAACCGTAACGGTCGGGGATTGCGCCGAGCGTGCCGATCAATTCCTCCCCCATCCAGATGCCGAAATGCATACCTAGACCTTGTTCATGCCGCTCTTGAACTTCTTCCAAAAAACGCATTGTATCCTCCACCTGGCGGGTGGTTTTGGCAAACGCCAACCACGGCAAGAGATGCTCCCGGTTGGCAACCACCAACTGAAAAAGTGCCTCGGCGTCGCTTTTATCCAACCATCGCAGTTCCACCCCGGTTCCGTCAACGGCCAAACGCATCGGTATTTTCCTCCTCGACTTCTTTCAGCCAAGATAAGAAGAGGTCCGCGTGTTCGGGGTGACAGGCCAAAACACAGCGTTGTCCCGGCATCCCATCCCACTCCCTTCCAGAAAACTCCACCACGGCGGCTCCCGCTTCCCGGGACAACAGCAGTCCTGCGTTCAAATCTTCCCCTTCCGAGTCATAAACGAAAACAGCATCCAGGTCGCTTCGTGCCAGCATCGCCCATACCAACGTGGGAGCCCACAGACGCAGGGTGCGTTTCACCCTGTTCTCCAGCATTTGCCGCAATCGAACCGCGCCTGCCTCCTGTCCGACATGGTAGCCTTGGATCCAACCCACCGTCATCTGCTTCGGATCGTCCACACGCTTTCGCACCCGTAACGGTTGGGAACCGCATACGGCACCACGATCACGCTCGGCGATGTACACCCGTTCCTGATGACTGTCCACAATCACACCGAGTACCGGCCGTTCGTGGCGGCACAACGTGATCGACACGCCGTACAACGGCAGACCGATAACGAAGTTATTGGTTCCGTCCAACGGATCGATCTGCCATATCCATTCCGATTGGCCATCGGAGGTGCCCATCTCTTCACTATGGATGACATGATCGGGAAAATGTCGCCGAATGGTATTCACGATTGCCCGCTCCGCCCTAATGTCCACTTCTGTCACGACATCACCGTGATCCCCCTTCTCATAAACGTGAAAATCCTGTTGAAAAGCGTTTTTGGCAATTCGCCCCGCCTCTATCGCCGCTTTCACCGCAACGGCTTTAGCTGTCTCCAACAGGGTGGTCATGCTCCATCCTCCCCGATCGCGTCGTTCTACTTCCACACTTCCATCCGCTTCGCCAGATTGCCCGTATGCAGTTCCAATTGCGTTCCGTCGGGATCGAGGAAATTGACGGTCCACCCTTGCCCGCGAAGAACGGGGCCGCGTACGATGGTCACGCCGTTCTGCTTTAACTGTTGAACGGCTTCGTCGAAATCCGATTCGGCAATCGAAAACGCCACGTGATCCACTCCTGCCGTTTTCTCTGAGGCATCAGATTGGCTTTCTCCACCAGACACACCCAGGCACCGCCCCCGTCCAGATAGGCGTCGGTCCGACCGAGATGAACCAGCTTCATCCCCAAGACATCCCGGTAAAATGCCAAGGAACGTTGCAAATCCCTTACCCGAATCGTCACATGGTTGAAACCGGTCAGCTTCATCTTCGCTCCCCTTTCACGGAAACGGAGAATGCACTGCCGTCCAGCAAACTGTCTACGGTCAGCTCCTCCAACGAATCCAATCGCAATTCATACTCCCCAAGATTGAGTCCCGCCGTCATCGGATTGGGTACCACCAAACAACGCAATCCCGCCCGTTTGGCCGCCAACGCCCCGTTAGGTGAATCTTCCACTGCCACCGCTTCTTCCGGCCTGACGCCCAGTCGGGATATCGCCAGCAGGTACAAAGCGGGATCGGGTTTGACATATTCCACATCGTCGGCTGTACATACACAATCAAAATGGGACAGCAGGTCCAACATCGTCAGGCGGTGCAGGATCACTTCCCGGTCGGAACTGGATGCCAGCCCCACCTTCAATCCTTTTGCTTTTGCCTCCTGTAAAAGACGCTCCACTCCGGGAAGGGGGCGCTGTTGCTCGACCATCTTCTGATGTCGCGCCCGCCATCTTTGATGGATGGCTTTCTTGTCCAGCGGGCGGCCAACACACGATTCCAAGTAACCGAGCGGGTCAAATTCACCCCCTCGTGTTCCGATGCACTTGCACCACTCGTCCAGCGGCAGCTCAACACCATACTCCTGATAGATTTCCTTCAAGGTGAGATAGGCCGGTGTTTCCGTATCCAAAATGGTCCCGTCAAAATCAAACACCAATGCGCGAATCATGTCCCCACTCCTCTTCTCTCTTCCCCGCGGATCTTAATCCGGAGGCTTCCTTTACTCAGCGGTCTCCGGTCCCTGCCCACTACTTGGTACGGGATTTCCGCGACGAATGAGCGATCAAAGGGATTGGGTTCCAACCGCAATACATGGGAACTCTCCCAAACAGGATGATAATGGGAAGGTCCCAACTTGACGCCGTCCCGATACCATGGATGGGTATTCTCTCCCGTTTGGTTAAAACAGAGAAACAGTGAAAGATTATCACACACTTGCAGCAGGTGCAGGTTTTGCTTCAGTCGGCTCCGGTCTTCATCCGAAAAATGACGCATCAACGCCTTCTGGCGTTCGAGCTCCCGTTCCCTGAAAGCCAGGGCCTGCGGTTCATCGCTGTCGACAAAAAAGGAAGCGTAATGCATACTGCACAAACAAGCAGCATACCTATCTCTCTTTTCTACCCGGTCGATTCCTTCCCGATACGTAACCAGTTTGGGTTCCAGCGGAAAATTTTCGAACGAATACGGAGCATCTGCGGTTTCGTTCCAATGGATCGTGTGATCCAGCGTCTGCCAGCCTACATCGTGGTATTCAATTGCATAAACAACGGATGGGTACGGTTCAGGTCGATTCCGCCAATGCCGTGCCATCAAGCCGGAAATCCGCGCATGGTCATGTTGTCGGATCAATACAAACGCTTCCCCCTGACGACGGACAATCATCAGTGTTACCCCTTTCTCAGGAACTGCAGTATATCTGGTCACTCCGGGGATGTAAGTTGACGGGGCGAATGATCAGTTACACCCTTCCGGTTCTATCAACGTACGTGGCCAGAAGATGATTCATGTCGACTACCATTTTTCCACCCGTGTATTGACAAGATGTTGCATTCTATTATTCCAAAAATAATAGGAAATAGAAAGAGGAAAGTTCCTTTCACGAGGTACTCGCACAGTATTACCGCCATTGCGATCACGGCGAAGTGAGCGAATAGGAGACAACCGGATCACCCCAACCGTTTTCAAAAACCAGCTGTCGCCAATCCATACGGAATTTCCAACCCTTCTCCTCCAACATCGGTTTGGATCGGAATTCGACAGGATATCCCACGCACAGATAGGCGACCAACTCCACTCCATCCGGCAAACCGAGCAGTTTTTCCACTTCCCGTTTCTCCAACAGGCTCACCCAACCTACTCCGACCCCTTCGGCACGAGCGGCCAACCATAGGTTCTGCACGGCCAGACAGGTGCTGTATACATCCGTCTCTGGCATGGGAGCACGTCCCAACACAAATGGCGCGTCCCGCCGGTGATCGCATGTCATCGCCAGATTGATCGGTGCTTCCATGATGCCTTCCAACTTCAGCCGGCTATATAATGCTTGCCGTTCGTCGTCGGTCAACTTCGCCCATTCGTTTTGATTCACTCGTTCAAATGAAGCCTTCACCTGCTGACGCAATTCCCTGGACGTGATCAAAATGAAATTCCACGGTTGCATAAAACCCACCGAGGGAGCGTAATGCGCCGCTTCCAACATGCGTGCCAGCACCGGTTCAGGTACGGGATCGGGCAAAAAGTGGCGGATATCGCGTCGTTCCCTGATCACACGGTAGATGATTTCCTTTTCTTGCTGAGTATAAGAAGGATGCATTACCGGATCCCCTTTCATCATTGCTATTGGAATGATTTCCGCTTATAATAGCGGTTTCCATTCACCATGAATAATGAGGATTACTCTTGTTGTTTTCACTTGAACGATTTTTCGCGAACAGAACGAGGGACTCCTTCTTTTTTAGATACTTCGAGTTTTGGAAAAACGAACGAAATCCTTGCCATTTCAATGGGCAGATGAAAGCGAGCATTGCTTGGTATCCTGATCTGAGACACGGACAATTTTTCTAAGCTTGGACGAATCCTTCGTGGATGGATGTGGGTTTTCACGCCGCCCACGACGACCAAAGGGAGTACCCTTGGTAGCCGTGTGGAGCAAGTCACGAGGATGTCATCCCTCCGACACCGCAGGAAAAAGTGGCGTTGGTTACCCTTTGACGAAGAAGCGAGGAAGCCCGCCTTCAATTGAAGGAACTGTTTGGCGAAGAGGGTTTCACCGCGTTGGAGCGAGTATGGATTCGTCCACCGCTGGAGATCAACGGCATCGTCAGCGGCTACTATGAAGAAGGCGGCAAACGATTCTTCCGGCCACCGTCTATGAGTCAGCATTCAGTATGCGGTGTCACTTCATCCGAGCTGGAGGGTCCATCCCAGTGGTGGAAACACTCTCCCGGCTGTTGCAGGTGCCGGTAGTCCTGATGGGATCCGGCCTGCCCGATGCCAATGTTCACTTTCCCAATGAGTTTTTCTTGCTGGACAACTTTGACAAGGGGTTGCGAACACTGGTCTACTATTGGAGGCACTTGCCCGACGTGGAAAGAAAAGAGGATTTAACGAAAAACCCGCAGAGCGCTCGTTTGCTCTGCGGGTAAAAAGCATACAACGACTAGCTATGACGATTGTGTATTAAAAGAAGCCCCGTGGGTTTTTGTCGTAGGAAATCAGTAAGTTTTTGGTTTGCCGGTAATACTCCAGCATCATTTTGTGATTTTCTCGGCCGATACCGGATTGTTTATAACCACCGAAGGCGGCATGAGCCGGGTACAAGTGGTAGCAGTTGACCCATACCCGACCCGCTTCGATCTTCCGGGCGATTTGGTATACTTGGTGCATATCCCGGGTCCACAGGCCGGCTCCGAGGCCGTAGAGTGTATCGTTGGCGATCTCCAAGAGCTCGTTTTCGTCTTTAAAGGTGGTTACCGAAACGACGGGTCCGAAGATCTCCTCCTGGAAGATCCTCATTTTGTTGTGCCCTTTGAACACGGTGGGTTGGATATAGTACCCTTCGGGATAATGCGGGTTTTCAAAGGGCTTGCCACCGGCCAGAAGCTCGGCACCCTCTTGTTTTCCTAACTCAATGTAGCTCAAGATTTTCTCAAACTGATCACGGGACGCCTGCGCCCCCATCATCGTCTCGGGATTGAGGGGGTCTCCCAACTTGATTTTGGCTACCCGTTCTAATGCCTTTTCCATAAAGGCATCGTAGATCGATTCCTGAATCATGGCCCTGGAGGGGCAAGTGCAAACCTCCCCTTGGTTGAGAGCGAACATGGTAAACCCTTCAAGAGCCTTATCCAAGAAGGAGTCGTCTTGAGCCATGACGCTTTCTGTGAAGATGTTGGGCGATTTGCCCCCCAACTCCAAGGTGACAGGTGTGATGTTCTCCGATGCGTACTGCATGATCAAACGGCCGGTGGTCGTCTCCCCGGTGAAGGCCACTTTGCCCACTCTGGGAGAGGAAGCCAGTGGTGCGCCCGCTTCGGGACCGAAGCCGTTAACGATGTTGATCACACCGGGCGGCAAGAGATCGGCAATCAGCTCGGCAAAGAGCATAATCGTCACTGGCGTCTGTTCTGCGGGTTTCAAGACGACACAGTTACCGGCAGCCAATGCGGGAGCCAGCTTCCAGGCGGCCATCAGCATGGGGAAGTTCCAGGGGATGATCTGCCCGACCACGCCGATGGGCTCTTTGATATGCATAGACAAAGTGTTTTGATCCAGTTCGGCTACGCTGCCTTCCTCACCGCGAATGACCCCGGCGAAATAGCGAAAGTGGTCGATAGCCAAGGGAAGGTCGGCGTTCAGTGTCTCCCGGATGGGCTTGCCGTTATCCCAAGTTTCGGAGAGGGCCAGCTTTTCCAGGTTTTCTTCCATGCGGTCTGCGATTTTCAAGAGGATGTTGCTCCGTTCCGTCGCCGAGGTGTTGCCCCATTTTTCCTTGGCCTCATGGGCTTTATCCAGGGCCAGTTCAATGTCTTCTTTTCTGGAGCGCGCCACCCTGGTGAAGGGTTTTCCGTCGACAGGGGAGATGGATTCAAAGTATTCCCCATTCACGGGGGGAACCCATTCTCCTCCGATGAAGTTGTCGTATTTCTCCTTGTATTGAACGAGGCTCCCTTCTGTGTTTGGAGCTTTATACCCAGCAAGGATCGTGCTCATGATTCATTCCTCCATTTTAAATTGGTCTTATTGTTGTACGATCAACTTGAGGTTTTGAAATATCGACAATTGGGGTACGGAAAACCCGTTTTTCTTGCTTACAATTTGAAAACCAGTCGAGCCTTCGCTTGTGCTTTTTCCACTTCTTCAAAGGCTTCATGAACCTGATGAAGATGTCGGGTTTCAGAAACAACTTTTGTCCGTCTGGCCGCGTGCAATTGGAACGTTTCCTCCAGATCGGTACGGGTTCCCACGATGGAGCCGATGACCTGGATACCGTTGAGGACGGTCTCAAAAATGGGCAGCTTTACGTGGTTGTCCGCTGGCAGCGCAACGAAGACGAGACGGCCGCCCCGACGCAGGGAATAAAAAGCCTGTTCAAAAGCCTTGGGTGCAACAGCCACACTAATAGCCGCATCCGCCCCGCCCAGCTTCTTGATTTCTTCCACAGGGTCTTGGGTACGGGCGTTAACCACATAGTCCGCTCCCAACTCCTTGGCCAGCTTCAGTTTCTCATCGAACAAGTCCACAGCCACCACCGCCGCACCTGCCACTTTGGCATACTGCAAAGCCAGGTGACCCAACCCACCGATGCCGAAGATGGCCACCAGATCGGAAGGACGGGCGCCGGACATTTTCACCGCCTTGTACGTGGTCACTCCAGCACAGGTCAGTGGAGCCGCATCCAACGGGCTGACACCGTCGGGCACCTTGGCGATATGTTTGGCGTAACCGATGGCGTATTCGGCGTGGGTGCCGTCAATGGAGTAACCGGTGTTCAACTGGGATTCGCACAGGGTTTCCCAGCCGGAGTTGCAGTATTCACACATTCCGCATGCGTAACCCAGCCAGGGGAGGGCCACACGGTCCCCTTCCTTGATTCCTTTGACGCCCTTTCCGACAGCTTCCACAATCCCGATTCCTTCGTGCCCCGGAATAAAAGGCAGTTTCGGTTTAATCGGCCAGTCCCCTTTAGCCGCATGGATATCGGTGTGGCATAATCCTGACGTTTCAATTTTCACGCGAACCTGACCCTCTCCCGGTTCCGGAATATCCACCTCTTCGATACGAATGGGTTCATGAAAGTTCCGTACCACCGCCGCGAGCATTTTTTTTGCCATCTTTTACTCACCCCTTGAAAAATAATTGAAAGCATTTTCAACAAAAGATATGAGCAATCATTGTGCCAACACAAAATACCCAAGATTTTGAGGATTCCAGTACGATTGACCATGTTCACGTGACAATACATTGTTTTCATTTGGTACATCGTTCAATAACGTATTTGGATTATAATAAGAACAGAGGAGAGTCAGATGCCGTTCCACCTTAAGAGGGAAAAAGATGGGGAGGTGAATAATTAATGAAATTTTCTAAAATAAAAGAAGAAACAATATCCTTGATCAGTTCCTGGGACCGCAGCAAGTCATTCGGAGTGGATCCGCTCCATGTCGAAAACGACCTGTTGACAGGCGGGGAATTGGAAGATCGAAAAGATCGTCTCCACGATTTGTTTCACACATCGTCGTTCGTATTGGACAACCTCTATAAGCAACTGAAAAACACCCCATTCATGGTTCTCGTCTCCGACGCTGACGGTTATATTCTCAAATCGTGGGGGAACTCTCCTTTTACCAATCGAGCGAGAAAGGTTTGGTTGGATGCCGGGGCCAATTGGCATGAAAAAGTGAAGGGAACCAATGCCATCGGAACAGCTATCATTGAAAAAAAGCCCATCAGTGTTGTCGGCGAACAGCATTACTGCCGGGAGAACCATTTTTTGTGCTGCTATGCCGCTCCCCTATATTCTCCAACAGGGGAATTACTGGGCGTATTAGATGTGAGTGGAGATGTCCGTCATCATCAGGCCCACACCATGGGGATGGTCATCGCGGCCGCCCAAGCGTGTCAAGCCCACCTTTTGCTGGAGAGCGCTAAGCGGGAATTGACCCTTTGTATTCAGGAAACGGACACAATTTTTGATTGGTACGGCCAACCCCTCCTCTCCGTTGATCGTGACGGAGTGATCACCCGAATCAACCAAGATGCGTCCAGGATCTTTGGCCTGCCTCCAGAGAAGTGCATCGGTCAGCACTTATCCCGCTGGTTTAGCCGGAAGGATATCGATGAGATTCTCTCGGCAAAGGGTCCGTCTTTTGTTGAGCCAAAATTGAAAACGGATTCATCAGGAGGGGAAGAAATCAAAAAGTGGATTGTACGTCCTGTCCGGGATCAACGGGATCGGGTGATACGTACAGTGTTAAGTCCGAAGCCGTTGGAGAGAAAAGAACATGTGCAAAAAGTGAATGTGCAGGAAGTAAAGGAGCAAAGCCTCACACGAGAAAGCGACATCATCTGCAACTGTCCCAAAGCCAAAGAGGTGTTCCGTCTCGCATCGGTGGTGGCACCCACCGATGCTACCATACTCATTCAGGGGGAGACCGGCACGGGCAAGGAAGTAATCGCCCAGTCGATCCACCGGGCAAGCGGCCGTTCCGGTCCTTTGGTGGTCGTCAACTGCGCTGCAATCCCGGAATCCCTCATTGAATCGGAGCTGTTCGGCTATGAAAAAGGAGCTTTCACCGGGGCAAAGAACGAAGGCCACCAAGGGAAGTTTGAGGCGGCGGACGGGGGAACCCTCTTTCTGGATGAGATTGGGGAACTGTCCTTAGCCTCTCAAGCTGCTCTACTGCGTGTGTTAGAGGAGAAACGGGTGACAAGAATCGGTTCCCATCGCTCCAAGCCGGTGGATGTCCGCATCATCGCCGCCACCAACCGGACATTGTCCCAAGAGGTGGAGGAAAACCGGTTTCGGGCGGATTTGTATTACCGCCTTTGTGAAATTGAGCTCTTTTTGCCACCACTCCGGGAGCGCTCAGATCTGTTTGATTTGGCGGAGCATTTTCTGGAGGAGATGGCCAAAGAACTGGGAGTGCCCCACATCTCGCTTGATCAAATCGCCCGCGAGAAAATCGCCGGGTACAGTTGGCCGGGCAACATCCGGGAACTCCGACAGGTTCTCCGTCAAGCGGCGTACCGGGCGTGCCTTTTGCGCCGGACTTCTACGATTACGGTACAAGACATCTCACTGCCGAGGGAGAAGGTATTCCAGCCTTCTGTTCATTCCAAATCAGGACTTTGGAACCAACAGGAAGTAGAAACGCTGAAAATGGCGATTGAAAAGACAGAGGGAAATCTGTCGCAAGCGGCCCGTCTTCTCGGGATCAGCCGCACCACCTTGTACAGAAAGCTGAGTCAGTATCCCCAAATCCGGAAGCTGAGAAAAGAGGTTTTGAGAAATTAAGAGAACACTTTCATCTCTCCATTAAAAGGGGAGACGAAAGCGCTTTGGTCGGGACGTTGCCAAAAAAACCGCAGAGCGTTTGCGTTGGCTCTGCGGGATTGTTCCAACCTGTATTCGGATCACGCGATACTGTTTCTCATATCATCAAATAACCTGTGGGCACCAAAAAGAGATACGGTGCCGTGATGATCCCCATCGCCAGTCCTACACGAAACGCCGCCGGTTCCACCACTCCTGCTCTCCGGGCCAACCAACGATTCACCATGAAGATGAGTGTGCCGCATACAGCAACGATCAATGCCAGCACGATCACCGACACGGGATCTTTCCAAACCCAGAAAAAGTCGATCTCGATGGCGAAAAATCGGTACAATACATCATTCAATAGGAATAACAACCCGACCCCGATCAGATCGACGACAAACCCCATCACCCACGCCTGTAAAATAAGCTTTCTCAACTTCCCTCCATCCAACACTACCCCATTGCGTTTCAACGTCAAATAGATGACACTGCCGTCAATCAGCAGGTTGCCCAGCAAAGGGATCAAGGTAAACGGCGGGATGAATATCGCCATCCAAATCGGAAAAATCACATTATATAAGATCGGTACTCTTTTCACGCCTATTTCTCCTTATGATTTGGTTGGGTTAACTCATCAAATCGTTCCTCCATGTACTCCTTATCAAAGGAACTATACCAACGTCTTTGTTCCTCATCCAAAATACGATAGTGACGGGAAATGATATTCTGCTGCAGAATGAAGCCTCCCCGACGCTCTTTTTCGATCCACCACACCTTTCCTCCCCATGTTTTGGGTTTATGCCATTCGCAATGCGTATGGGCAATTGTCTGAACTACTTCCAATGGATCCCCTCCCAAGGCATGTTGCAAAAACGAGCTGTTGGCAAACAGCGCGCATAGCGCCACCACTATCGTCCAGCTCGCTTTTTGCCGACCTTTTTCAATTTGGACCAGCGTCTTTTTGGAGATGCCCAATTTTTCCGCCATCTCCTCCTGTGTGTAACCGTATTCAGCACGTACTAGTTTCATCTGTTGCGAGAGTTGTTGAATCAGCTCATCTTTGTTCACAAAAAGTAACCTCCGTTAACTTATAGTGTAATTTTACACTTGTCACTATGGAGTGTCAATTTGTACTTTATCAAAAATTCAACCCGCCTGATCACGATGTCCGTGAAAAGTCGGGTTGAACGAATCGGAAACTGCTTCACTCCATATCTGTCATTTCACCCCGTGCAACAAAACGGCCTTCAGGCAAAACGAACGGGGATTGCCATCTTCGGCAAATGTGATGCGGAATGACGCTTGACACAATAGAGAGGCAGTTTTCAGCATCTGGACCAGCTTCTCCCGCACTTCATACGGCGTGCCTGAACGCTCCACCCAGCTTTGAAACTGTATTGGCAAATCCCATTTCATGATTTCTCGATAGAACAAACCGTGCTGGGTCAACAGATCTTGCCACTCGGACAGGGAACTTTCGCGAACATGAGACGGATCGCGCAAACGGTTCAGCTGATTGACAAACACATCCAACTCCGTTTCCTCAGGTGCGTAATGATCCACCAACAAGAATATTCCGCCCGGTTTCAGTACTCTGGCTATTTCCCCCACCGCTTTTTTCAGATCAGGGAAATGATGAGCTGCAAAACGACAGGTAACAAGGTCGAATGAGGCTTCCTCGAAGGGGAGATTTTCAGCATCCCCCACTTGGAACTGCACATTGGATACGCTGGGTGCCCAACAAGTGCAACAATGTCGTTTTGCCGCTGCCGGAGAGCCCCATGATTCCGACGAACTCCCCGGCTTCCACTCTCAGATCAAATCCATCGAGTGCCCGATGGGAAGCGGCCCCACCTCCACCGTAAATTTTGGTCAACTGTTTGGCCTCCAACAAAGGCAAACCTTATCCCTCCTTGCCCCGTTTTGGAAGATATCGTGACCAAAAAAATGAGTTGTCTATCATGTCTGAAAAATTTCCTCACTCTCCCCTTACTCCCCATTCATCCCCTGTTGAAATGATACAAAGGTCCGTCAAATCACCTGTTCTCCCTGGTATCTCAGCGTCACACACGTACCTTCTCCCGGCGTGGATGTGACGCTTACATGGTGGCCCAAGCGCTCCGTCACCTGTTTCACCAGATACAGACCTACCCCAGTGGCATGGGTAAAGCGGCGTCCGTTTTCCCCGGTGAAAAACGGATCGAAGATCCGCGGGGGGTCTTGGGGCGGGATGCCGGGACCATCGTCGCTGATAGTCAGCACCACCTCTCTCCCCCCCCGGTGCAATCCAAAGCGGATGTACTGCCCCTCCTTGTCCGCTTGTGAACCGTATTTCAGCGCGTTGGACAAGATTTGTTCCAGGATCACCTTGTTCCACTTCGGGTCGGTATACACTGGCCATTCTCCCTGTTCCGCGTCGATCCGGGGGAAGATCCCGAGCCGGATCATGGTTCGTTTCCGGGCATCGATCACCTCTTTTACCTGTTGCAACAGATCGGTACGCCGGTTATGCACATCCAAAGCAAAATCCTGCAATCGGGCCATGTGAAGCACCGTATCCAACCCTTCGGCCAACTTTTCCACCGCCTCTTCCGTTTGCAACCAACGTTCCCGTTCATCAGCAGTCTGGGGTCGTTGTTGCTGACACAACAGAGAAAGCCCCGATAATGGTGTTTTCATCTGATGCACCCACAAATGCACAAAATCCAGGTGCTGACGATAACCCAACTGATACGACTGGAGTTGTTCCCGGTAACGCTCATGTAGTCGTTCGATCCATCGGGCAGTCAAATGCTGGGAAGGGTATCGTCAAACGGATAACGGGACAATTCGTCCATTGTCTCTGCCTGTTGAACGGTACGGCGCAAATACTCCATTTTGCGATACCAGCTGAAAAAGCGAGCGGCAAGAAACGACAACAGACATCCGCCCGAAAGACATGCCCCATACAGAATTTCGTTCCAGAACAGCTGGAGAGGGTGCCGATCCCATGCGCGAGCCACAGCGAACCAGATCAGCAGCACCGCCGTATTGACCGTATAAATGGCAATCCAATGCTTACATTCCTTCAGATATGAAATGATGGACCTTGTCACGGTTTCTTCACCAACCGATTCGTATTCAGCTGGTATCCCCATCCCCGGTGCGTGACAATCGCATCGTCGATCCCCCAACGGGCCAGTTTCTTTCGCAACCGCGTGACGTTCACGGTTAACGTATTGTCGTCGACAAAGGCGACATCCTCCCACAACGCTGTCAGGCACTCTTCCCTGCTCACCACCTGATCAGCGTGTTCCATCAACAGCGCCAACAGTTTCACCTCGTTTTTGGTCAAGGTTTGCAATTCTCCCCGCCACACCATCTCCGCAGCATTCAGGCGAAGACACAAATCACCCCGACACTGCTCATGAACGGGCTGTTCGGCCGATGCGTATTCCCCGTATGTACGGCGCAACATCGCCCTGATTTTGGCCAACAACACCTCGAGATGAAACGGCTTGGTCACGTAATCGTCTCCACCGCTTTCCATTCCCAGCACCTGCTCCATCTCGCCTGTACGACCGGACAAAAACAGAATCGGTACCGACGAGTGACGTCGGAGTTCCCTGCACAGATGAAACCCGTCTTGATACGGTAATTGCACATCCAAAATGATCAAATGGGGCTGAAGTTCCCTGACCGTTTCGGGTATTCGCTCAAAATCGGTGGCCGTCACCACCCGGTACCCATAACGGGTCAAAAAGTCTCGGACGGAACCGGCGATGATTGGATCATCTTCCACGATGAAAATGGTGTAGGACATCATGGGACCTCCATGCCAAAACTTCCAAATCAGATATTTTCATTCTACATCTTGGAGAATGACCCTGCCCATATGTTCGATCCTGTCCATCGTGTACATGAAACCGATTCTCCCTTGACAACGATGGTTTTATGGCTAACATGATGAGTAATGATTAGTATCTGGTACTAATTTTGATTGAAGGGGAATGGGAATGAATTTCTCAAACACCAAGATCAGGTCAAAGGCGAGAATTACTGCCATCGGTACCTATACACCGTCAAAGAAACTGACCAACTTCGACCTCGAAAAAATAGTGGATACCTCTGATGAGTGGATTGTGCAAAGAACCGGCATCCGGGAAAGACGGATTGCCGATGAAAATGAATTTACGAGTGACATTTGTGTAGCAGCAGTCAAAGACATGGTCCAACATCATGGCGTGAAGTTGGATGATGTTGATTATCTGATCGTGGCCACAACGACGCCTGACACTCCGCTTCCCAGTGTGGCCAGCCAACTTCAAGCGAAATTGAATTTACCCTCTTCCCTTGGGGCCATTGATATCAGTGCTGCATGCGCCGGATTTGTACAGGGATTGCATCTTGCGAATGCGCTGATTACCTCCGGGTTGCATCGGAAAGTGCTCGTGATTGGAGCGGACACCCTGTCCAAAGTGACGGACTACACCGACCGCACCACTTGCATCTTGTTTGGCGACGGAGCCGGGGCTGTCCTGGTAGAATACGATGATGCCAATCCTAGCTTTCTCTACTCTTCCACCTCAACGGAAGGAAAAGCGGCCATTCACCTGTATTACTCCGGCATTGCCAACAAACTTCTCGACAAAGACATCATTACCAATGGGAAGATCGTCCAAAACGGAAGAGAAATTTTCAAAATGGCCGTTAACACACTGGTGAATGAAATACCCAAACTGATAGAGAAAGCAGGCATGTCCCTGTCGGATGTCAATTGGTTCGTCCCTCATAGCGCCAATATCCGCATCATCGAAGCTGCTTGTGACAGACTGCATTTCCCGATGGAGCGGGTGTTGTTCAGCGGTGAGTTCTACGGTAACACTTCCTCCGCCACCATCCCATTAGCCTTGAAGATGGGGATGGAACAAAACAAGATCAAAAAAGGGGATATCCTGTTGTTATCCGGCTTTGGTGGCGGTTTTGTTCACTCCAGCACGTTAATCCGTTGGACGGTGTAAGCAGCATAGATAAAAAGCCGATCCCCGGCAGAAGGGGACCGGCTTTTCTCATTTTTCATCCGGCTTGATCACCCATACCACTTTTCCATTGCTCCGACTAAAAGGAACGGGCCCGGTAATCAATGCTGGCTTTCCGGTAGTCTCCCAGCACAAACACATGCTTCGGCGGAATTTTGACGGGAATGAAGTTGTAGAATTCCTGCTACGCCTTCAGGTACGGTTTCCCGTTGATCAATATGCGATTGTCGCTGCCCTGGATTGTCTCCCCAGGCATGCCAACAATGCGTTTGATACGCTCCATCTTTTTTCCGGAACGGTATACTCCGGTACATTTTTGTCTAGCAACAGATCCTTAAAAGAAATGGTTTCCAATATAGCAATCGCTTCGGGATAATCCCAATATTATGTAGTAGGATCGGTTTTGATCTTATCGAAACTTTCTACCAGTTCTTGTTCGCACCCATTCGATATATTGGACAAATCGTTAGCCATTAATAGTACTTCCCCCTTATGGCCACTGCTCAGGAACTTTATTGCTCTTCAACCCGGAATCCGCCGGATCTTTACCGCGATGAATGAAAAATTGAAGGCGACGTCCATTTTGCGCAACTAGTAATCCTGCGGCACTAAATCCTCGATGATTGAACCATTCAATGCTTCCTTGTCGATGGGAGCAGGTTTGAAACATACGATTCCGTCCTTTACACTTGATGATGTCGACTTATTCTGATGACCTGCTACCTTTGTCAGCAGTCTCAGAACAGGACCTTTTGTTGACCTCGCATCCGCAAATGGTAGGGAATTGGTGGCCAAGTCCATGCGACACGACACAGTCCTGTTGCCACGGCCACCTGTAGGGTTGACCGGACACAAAAGAAACGGTACCATGTTTTCTCGTCGCTTCCTTCGCTGAAAACGAAGGAAGCCGGGGCGAAATGCGTCGTCACTACTCTCAGGGCGAAAGGAGTGGTACCTATGTCAACAATCGGTATTGCTGCGGAAACCCGTCGGATTGACGCACTTCTGCTCCGTGAACTCTACTTCGGACCCAAAACCTACTGGGAGCTGATGCGGGCAGGGCAAGCCCAGACCCATCAGGTACTGGAATCCCTGCAGTCTCTTATGGAAAGCGAGCTGGTGGCCTACAACGACAACCGCTTCGTGCTCACCGAGACGGGACGTCGACAAGCAGAAACGCTGAGACTGGAACGAGTAGCCAAACAACGCTGTGAGGCCTGCGGCGGGCGCGGCATCGTTCTACGGCCGCCTTTCGACCGTATCCTTGCAGATTTCAAGGAGATCGTAGCCATACGCCCCAAAGCAACGCCTGACTTTGACCAAGGGTACGTGACGCCAGAGACCACCGTGCTACGGTTGGTCCTGATGGCTCAACAGGGTGATCTGGTGGGCCGCGACCTGCTGTTGCTGGGCGACGACGACCTTACGGGGATTGCGGCCGCGCTCTCGGGGCTGCCGCGGCGCATCTGCATCTTGGATGTGGACGAGCGCATCGTCAGCTTCATCCGTGACGTGGCCCGGGATCGTGGTTGGGACCACGTTCACACCGAGTTCTACGACGCGCGGGATGGACTACCTTCCCACCTCCGTGGCCAGTTTGATGTGTTCTTCACGGATCCGGTTGAGACCGTCAAGGGACTCCTGCTCTTCCTGAGTCGCTGCACAGAGGGGCTGCGTGGGCCCGGTGCCGCTGGCTACTTTGGCCTCTCTTACCTGGAAGCCTCCTGGCGGAAGTGGCGGCAGATCCAGCGGGGCATTCTCGACATGGGCTTTGCCATCACGGACATGCTGGGCGCATTCCAAGACTACCTGTTGGAGGACATTGTAGCCCGGGGTTACCCGGTGGCACGCATGGCACCTGTGCCGGTCAAGGAGCCCGATATTCCCTTTTACGTCAGCACCGTCTATCGCCTGGAGCTGGTCGAGAAGCCGCGGCCCCTCTACTCTGGCCGAGTGGAGCTTGGGCGGGACCTCTACTACGACGAAGAAGCCTGCGTCACCCTGCAAGAATAACCTGGTTACGCCTCAGGCTGTTTTAGACTGTGAGTTCCCAGTTGATATAAGGTAGAGCGGGCACCAAAAGGTGCCTGCTTATTTTAATATTCCTGTTTGAATTGGTAGAAAAGAAAAAGTTCGCAAACTGTGAGGACTTTATCACTAGAGAAATACCCATAGCACTTGCCGCCTTTTTACGCTTTTCGACTTGCCTATTGCACTAGGGAAATGCCAATAGATCGGCGGATCGTTTTTGATTTGGTGGATGTCACTCAGCAGTTGTTGTTCACTCTCTTTCGCCATAATGACCAAATGGGACAAATCATTCGCCATTGACCACTCCCCCTTACGGCCACTGCTCAGGGACTCTGCTGCTTTCTTTTTGGAGCAAGTATTCGACTTTCTTGGAGATCACTTGTGGAACTCTACGTTCGTGATTACTCACTGTTTCCTTTCAAAATTAATCATTCATAGTTTTACAAAAAATAATCGAAAAAGTGGATTTGACGTGATAGATGCAATGAAAAACCCTCCAGCAATGTTTCCATACTGGAGGGTGTCTGATCCAAACATCAATGCTCAACCACCAAGTCTGCTTTCCTCTTCATGAAATCCCAGTCGTTGTAATACATCTGTGCCACTAGGATGTTGGGGCCGGTGCAACGAGCAGACGGGCAGTAGCAGTGATGTTTCCGGGCGACCGGATGGGAGAGCCAGCGATTGAAGACGTCGGTCAGACGATCCGTGTGAATGTTGCCCAAAGGTGGAACATCGCCAAAGTCGGTAACGATGATGTCTCCGGTAAAAACATTGATGTTGAGCCGGTTACGTCCGTCGGGGTCGTGGCGGACGGTGATGTTGGGCTCGCGGTGAAGCCGCAGCCACAGTTCGCGGTCCTCCGGACGGTCGCTGCACGGATAGAACGGCAGGGTGCCGAACAAGATCCACACATCGGGATCGCGCTGATCGACCAAACGGAGAATGGCCTCCCGCAGTTGATCCAAACTGAGAAGTTCCATACTCTTGGCGAAATCGCTCGGGTACAGCGGGTGCACCTCATGGCGAACACACCCCATCTCGACGATGTGCCGGTGCATTAGCGGGAGATGGGGGGCGGTAAACGGGCTGATCAGCGATTCCGCAGAGACGAACACGCCTGCTTTGGATAATGCCCGCGCGTTATCCACCATCCGGTTGTACAGCATTTCCGCCGTTTTGAATGGAACCTCCTGTTTGGAATGGGCAAACACAATGCGGTGAAAGTCCTCCGGCCCCCGGTAGTTGTAAGAAATATGCAACACGTCCAGGTCTTCGATCCAGTCTTCGTAACGCGACAGGTGCAGGGTCAGGTTGGAGTTGAGTTGGGTGTAGATCCCCCGCGAACGGGCGTAGCGCAATAAGGGACGGATCGTCTCCTTTACCACTTGCGGGTTGAGGATCGGTTCGCCGCCGGTGATGCTGATCGTACGCAAGGTTTCCACTTCGTCCAGCTTGCGGATCAGCTGATCGACGGGGATGGGGATGCCCTCCCGCTCTACCAACATTTCCCCCACCGCGCAATGCTCACACCGTAGATTGCAAAGCTGGGTGACAGTGAATTCCACACTGGTCAGTTCGTATCGCCCTTTTTCGCTGCGTGTATACCAAGGGTCCCAGGGGTCCCAATCCGGTGTGATCGGCCGTCGATCTGTTTTCGGCGTCACGGTTTTCATCATCTTGATCCCCTCGATTCTCCAGAATGCGCACGAATGAGAGTATACTCCTCCTCAACAACCGGCGTCAAATCTTCGATGCTTCTCTCTCCCACAGCTGCGACAGCAACGATGGGTCGATATTGCCCCCGCTCAGGATAACGCCTACTTTCCGGCAATCCCGGGGCAAAGCTCCCTTCCGCACAGCCGCCAGCGCCACAGCGGCTGACGGTTCAATCACCGTTTTCAACCGGATCAGGGCAAAACGGACAGCGTCTGCAATCTCCTCCTCCGTCACCAGCACAATGCTCTCCACATGCGATTGCAAAATGGGAAATGTCAACGCGCCAGGCGTTGTCGCTCGAAGACCGTCGGCCACCGTCGACGGAGGATCGATTGACACCCTTTTACCCTCCTGCATGGAACGGTATGTATCTGCCGCCAGTACCGGTTCTGCACCAAATACGCGAATCTTTGGATTCCAACCGTGGGCTGCGATCGAAGTCCCCGACAGCAATCCACCACCACCGATCGGCGTTATCACCACATCCAAATCCGGCACTTCCTCCAATAACTCCAGTGCCGCCGTCCCTGCCCCCGCAATGATATGCGGATGATCAAATGGCGGAACAATGGTGAGCCCCCGCTCTTCTGCCACTTGCCGTCCGAATGCTTCCCGATCCGTCGTCAAACGATCGAACGTCAGTACCTCAGCGCCGTAGGTCTCCCGTGTGGCCGCCAATTTGACGGGAGGCGCGTCGGTTGGCATGCAAATGACCGCCGGAACACCGGACAATTGGGCGGCCAGCGCCACCCCTTGGGCATGGTTGCCCGATGAGTAGGCGAGTACCCCGTGCTGTTTTTCCTCCTCGGTCAATTGGGAGATTGTGTTGTAGGCACCGCGAAACTTGAACGCTCCCCCACGTTGGAACTGCTCACATTTAAGGTAAATCTCCTGACCGGTTTGCTGATCTAATGTTCGCGATGTCATCACAGGAGTCCGGTGGGCGACACCTTTCAACCGGGCGGCCGCCTCCCGTACGCGGTCATAGGTGATGGTCTCCATCCTCTCCGTCCTTTCCATGTTTTTACTCCATTATATCATTCACATAGCGGAACCATCCCGAACATGTTTCTAACCATTCAACTAAGCCAACCGAGACTTTTCGCAAGTGATTGGTGTCTTTCTCCACACGGCATAATGCTGAAATCACTCCCTTTTGTCAACGATTTTGCAAAAATATTTTTATACTATTTCTTGAATGGTGATGACACACAGGTGAAAATAGAAATGGTGATGTTCATGTCGTCAAAGCAGAAAAACCCCGGCAAATGGATCGCCTACTGTGTCACACCCGAGTGGGAAGGACACACCGTGCGGGAAGTACTGCGAGGACCCTTGTTGCTGTCCAACCGGATGATCAACCGACTCACTCGGTCGAGGGGGATTCAGCTCAATGGTAAAATGCCTTGGCTGGACCGACGGGTGAAGAAGGGCGACCGTCTGCGTGTGGCTGTGCGCCCGTTTGAACGGGCCGACCTGCCGCCGGAACCGGTACCGTTTTCCGTCGTATATGAGGATGCCGATCTGATGGTGGTGGACAAACCCGCCGGGATCAATGTACACCCGGTACGTCCCGGTGAAGGTGGAACGCTGGCCCACGGGATTATCCATTACTGGCTGTCACAAGGCAGAGAAGGACGGGTACGGCCGGTACACCGGCTGGACCGGGATACTTCAGGCCTCATTCTGATCGCCAAGCACGCATACGCACATCAGTTGCTGGACCGGGATTTGCGCCAACACGATATTCAACGGGAGTATCTGGCGTGTGTTTCCGGACGGTTGGAAAATCCCGAGGGTACCATCTGCGAACCGATCGCTCGTGATCCCAACCATCCTTTGCGACGGTGCGTTTCCCCTGAAGGCGATCCGGCCGTGACACACTACCGGGTCCTGGTACAAAACGATCGTGCCTCGATTGTATGGGTTCGATTGGAGACAGGACGGACCCATCAGATTCGCGTCCATTTCTCTTCGCTCGGTCACCCGCTATACGGAGATAAACTCTATGGCGGACCCATGGAAGGAATCGGGCGACAGGCCTTGCATGCTTGGCTCCTATCGTTTCGCCATCCATTGACAGGAAAAAATCTCACACTGAAGACCATGCCGCCGGAGGATTGGTTGCAGTTGACTGAATCACTTCATTTTGTGAGGGAGGAATGGTCGGATGGATTGTCGCTTTCAGGGGATTGACCATGTACAACTGGCGGCACCGCCGAACTGTGAGGAAGAAGCACGACGGTTTTACGGCGAATGCCTTGGGTTGAAAGAAGTGCCGAAGCCGGCCGCATTGCAAAAACGGGGCGGTGTTTGGTTCCGTTGCGGCAACCAAGAGGTGCACATCGGAGTACAGGACCCATTTGTCCCAGCGACCAAGGCGCATCCTGCATTTTTGGTCACATCCCTGGCGGTGTTAAAACAACGATTGGCCGAATACGGCACAGAGATCATCGAAGACGCACCGATTGAAGGCCGAGAGCGATTTTTCACCCGCGATCCATTTGGTAACCGTATTGAGTTTCTGGAGTACAAGTGAACAACCGCAAACAAAAATGGAGGAGTATGTTCTCCTCCTTGAGACTGCTGACATAAGGTGCAGGTCAGCAGTCTTTTTTTGTCGAAATAAGAATATGGACAACAAGGACAGAACCCCGAAAAGCGGCAGGTGTATCCAGGAATTTTATCTGCCTTTTCGTTTCAAATGCGGGCTCCCTTAGCATCGAACTACTCAGCACATTCCCGCCAAGCCCCCATCTGTCGTCTCCTTCGAAGCCAACATCTTCTCTTCGCTGACAGACAACCGGGCAGCCAAATGCAATGCCGGCGCCGACGGAAAACGACGAAAAACTGCGGAACCGGATTGTACTGCCTGATCATTCCAAAGGAGTACGGCGGTATAGGGGCCGGGATGCCGGGCAATGTGGTGGCGGCCGAACAACTTGCCCACGCCCGTCCTTCGACCGCTTCGCCTGGAACATGCACGATCTTGTTGAGCAGACGTTCGACTTTTTCAGCAATACGTTTTTGCAGTACAGATATAGCTAGTGTGTACATTGATTCTATCATTTTTCGGTGACATACAAATCCGGGGAAACTTGAGCCAGAAACGGGCTTCTGTTTCCGATCCAATAAATATGCAGTTCGTGCATCGCCCGCGTGCAGGCCGTGTAGAACAGCTTGCGTTCGCTCTCTTTTCCGTACACGTCTTCCGACGCATTGAAGATGATCACCGCGTCGAACTCAATCCCTTTGGCGAGATACGCCGGGATGATCAAAGCCCCTTTTTCGAAAGAAACAGAGTCCTTCCCGATCAACCGGATCGGAACCTGGTCTTTTAACACCTCATACGCTTCCCGGCTCTCCCGGGCCGTTTTGCAGATCACGGCAATCGTTTGGTGTCCGGCATCTTGAAGGGAGCGGATTCGGTCGGCAATTCTTTTCGCCAGTTCATTCCGGTCCGCCACCTGCGTCAAGGTCGGTTTGGGGCCTTCCCGGTGGAACGGTTCGATCGCCTCACCGCCATCGATCAACTGTCGGGTGAATTCGACGATCTGCCGGGTGGAGCGGTAACTGCGCAACAGGATAAATGTTTTGACCTCGTCGGTTCCGAACAGATCGGGCAGCGCCTGAAAAACGTCACCGGCAGCGGCATGGGCGAAAATCACCTGGTTAAAATCACCCAGAACGGTCATTCGGGCACGAGGATACAGCCGTTTAACAAACGCAAACTGGAACGGGGAGTAATCCTGTGCTTCATCGACAAACACGTGCCGGATGGTATTGTCCGTTTCAAACCCTTCGATCTGTTCTTTCAGATACATAAGCGGCGTCGCGTCTTCACAGGAGAGCTTGCCGCGATCCAGACGCTTCACCGTCTGCGCGCAAATCGTCTTCCAATTATCCGGTAACCGAATTTCGGGAGCAAATCGCGCCACATAGTCCGGATCAGCGAACAGTTGCCGGTAGATCCCCGCGATGTCCACGAATTCCAGCCGCTTCACAGACTGACGAAGCGGCCTGAACCGTTCGTGAACAACAAAGGCGGCGAGAAATTCCCGTTCACGCTCAAAGTCGTCAAACATGGTCATCGTGAAACGTTTTTGTTTCTGCAGCGTTTGATAGGCGCGAATCAACGTATGGCGATCCAGATACTGAATTTCTTCCTCCACCCACGGCTTGGAACGCTCCAGACGAGCCCGTTCTTTTAAATCTTCCAGCAACCGTTCCGCAAGAAAGCTCATACGGTCGTGAATGGCCAGAGATGCAGGGAGCGAGTAAAATTGTTCCCGAATGTAATCGGCGGGAATCAGGACTTCATCTTCCAGCTTCAGATCATGGAAGAGCATCCCGTCCTGTCCGAGATACGCAATGTACCGGTCGATCAGATTCATGAAGGAGACGGACGTCTTGTACCGGATTCCCTCAATTCTTGCCGAATATTCCGGGTCATCCATGGCCGTCAGCACATATTCCATCTGGGTGAACGGGTCTTCCAGCTCAAACATGTTCCCGATCCGTTTTTCCAACAGCTCTTGGAATGTGGTCTGCTGCATATTCTCTTCCCCCAGCTCGGGAAGAACCGTGGAAACATAGCTATTGAACATCGGGTTGGGCGAAAACAGCACAATCTGGTCGGCGGTCAGCGAGCCCCTGTACCGGTACAACAGCCATGCCACTCGCTGAAGAGCAGTTGACGTCTTGCCGCTGCCCGCTGCTCCCTGAACGATCAAGAGACGCGGCCCTTCACTTCGGATAATGCGATTTTGCTCTTTCTGGATCGTGGCCACGATGCTCTTCATCTGCGCGTCCGAATGCTTGCCGAGCACTTCCTGAAGCAGCTCGTCTCCGATGGTGACACCCGTATCAAATAAGCTGACAATTTTTCCGTTCCGAATGATATACTGCCGCTTCAGCTCCAGGGTCCCGGTCACTGTGCCGCCAGGCGTTTCGTACTGCACAGGGCCGGGTACCCCTTCGTAATACAGGCTGGAGACCGGCGCCCGCCAGTCATAAACGAGAAAGTCCTCATCGTTTTCATCACGGAAGGAAGCGATCCCCAGATAAATCTTCTCTGTTTCCTGCTCTCCGTCTTCCCTGAAATCGATCCGGCCGAACCATGGGGACTTCCTCATCCGCGAAAGAATAGACAACTCCTTGTTTACGTGACGGAAGCTTCGTTCCCTTTCAGCCAACACTTCCGACTGCTGTTTGACGCTCACGGCGGTCTCCACCGCTTCATGCGGCTCATCCACGTTAACCCTCACATCATCCCAGAAGTTCTTGCGGATGTTTACGATTTCCGACTTAAGCCCGCTGACTCGCTGCTTAAGATCATCCATCCGTTTGCCGATTTTAGCGGTTACCCGGTCCAACCGCTCTTGTTCTTTTTGCCATTCCTGCTTTGTCACGCTCATGCATCCGTCCCCCTAGCCGATGATTTTCGAAAAGACCTTGACAGCAGAATCGGAAAGTGATAAGATATAATTGGGTATTTGTTTTTAAATGATTAATTCTTAATGAATCAGGCATTGATCAGGATATCACACATCCATGCTGAGTTCAATCCGAACAAACCATCTCTTTTCCCACATTTCTCTAAAAATAAAAAACAACGGACAGTGAACACTGTCCGTTGTTTGTTTCGCGGCGGGCCGCAGGACCCCCTCCCGCAGTAAACGCCACGGCGGGGATTATCGAGCACCCCGACGTACCGGAAGAGATAAAACTGGAGGGCATTACCGTCCACGACGTGTGGGACACTCTGGGGATGCGAGCCACCCGGAGCAACACCGTGGAGTACAAGAACGTCTTTGTTCCCGATGACATGGTGCTTCACAAAACCGACACCTTCCTGGATTCTTTCATCATCCAGGGGGCCAACTGGTCCTTCGGCTCCTTCGCCGCTGTCTACTACGACGTGGGCATGGGTGCGTTAAACTGGGCCAAGAAGCTGTTGACCACCCGTAAACCGAAGAGGTATGCCCAGCCGATGGGTTCCCGATGATCCGCCGCCGCCTGGGTGAAATGTTCTCCGATATGGATGTGGCCCGCCACGCCATTTACTACGCCGCTTGGTACAGCGATACTTATGGCCCTGGCGCGCAAACTTTTTCTCATTTTCTGAAGGCCAAATACATTATTGGGCGTCCCGTACCCTGCGCAACGCCTCCATCGCCTGCGGAATCCACGGCTTGATGAAAGACCATCCCTTTGAGCGCATCCTCCGCGACGGGACGACGGCTTCCATCATGCCTCCCAACGAGGATGCTTGTCTGGAGAACATCGGCTTGATCGAAGCCGGCCTTGATCCCAAGGAAGTAACGCCCTTCCTGAGAGGAGGAGCGCTGATAGCGAACCGGCAGCAGAATAAAATGACCGTCATCACACTGCGCTACCACCAAGCACTTTGGCTGATGTGTGGATGCCTGGTCTGAAACAGCCTCAAGCTACCCGATGATGGGTAGCTTGAGGCTGCTGATCTGTTACATTTTGTCAGTAGTCGAGGAACATATACTCTTCTGGCGTTACATCATCTTCAGCAGCGCTTCCTGGCCGGTCATACCTGGATGAATCCCCACCTCCCTGGCTGCATGGGTGACTGATTCCAGTGGGGCGGCCAACAAATCATCCAGCGACCGCACCCCTACCGCCCGTCCGGCGAGAATACCACGGTCGGCCAACCGCTCATTCAACAAAGCCACATCCAAAGCGCCACACATGATGTACCCCTTTTCCGTGGCGATCGCGAGCAGACGCGTTTTAGGCAATGCCACTTCAATGCCCAATACCGTCTGTCCCGCCACATCGATCGGTTTCAGTTGAACCACGTATAACCCTCCCACGATACGGATTCCCCTAATACCGTATGTGAGCGACACCGGAACGGCACGGCAACGGGCATCTATTCTCTACGAAATCAGGTCCATACAAAAAACGAGCTCCCCGTCAGAGGAACTCTTCTGCCACTCAATGAATGTATGGCGTTTGAAAGGAAGGTTTCCACATCGACAGTTTCCCTTCCTGCGCCATCTTGGCTTTCAGCATTTCCACCAAATAAATGGCCACCATTTGCAATACTTCATCATCGCTCATTTCTTCGATGAGGTTCAAAACATCCTGCCTCGTGTGATCTTCCAGCAAATTGAGAACCAATGATACCGCATCATCTTCATCGTCGGTTAATTGGTCCCGGTACAACGAATATACTTCATCCACAAAACGCATCGGATACCCTCCTTCAGACCTAATTGTAGCGCAACTGAACTCCTGCTGGAAGGGTGGGCTTGGAAGCCTTGGGTTATCTTGTGGGACAAGCCTGCACTTGGTGCCACCGTTGGCTTTTGCACGTATTGACTGCACCGGGTTGCCGAATCCAATGGGCCAGCACGTCCCGCAAAAACTCCGGCAACAAATAGCGAACCTCTTTCGCTTCTTGGAATGTAGGATATCCTACCCCGAACGTAAACATATCGATGGTGGCCACCGTATAGTCACGATCGGCTTCCAGCTCCCGCCCGCCAATCCGTACGGTGCGGATTTTTTGATAAGGCGGCGCTTCCGGGCAATATTCGATATCCATCCCCGATACGTTGAGGATACCCAATTGCTCCCCGCGAAATCCGAATCCTCGGAGTACTTTGGTTTGAAACTCCTCCAACAATGATTCTTCCAATATGCGACGAAGTTGTTCTCCAGTCAGCAATAGGCTGCACGGATTGATCGGATGAGGCAAAATCCGATGGAGTAACCTCCGCGTCACCGGACCGGCGGGCAAGCCGTCCAGAACCTGTCCTGCATTGACTATAGCGATCTCCGTTCCCACCCAGTCGCGCAGTGCATCAGCCAACAAGTTACCTAACGGCGATTCCGAACGCCAATCGATGGAAAGCGGTTGGTGCAGTGTGGTGACAGTATACGCCAGATTCTGTTCTGCTTCCTCCCGACCCTCGGCAATGCGATTCAACACCGCTTTTGAGAGAGGCACCCCTTCAGTGGAGATGCATGTCCCTTCCACGTCTGCCACGCGTTTGTGACGGGCATCCCACGACAACGTGAGGTGCCCCACATATTGTCCGAACTTGCCCGCTCCCGTGATCCACGTTTGCCCAATCCGCTCCGGCTTTTCCATCAAGTGATGGGTATGCCCGCCTAATATCACATCCAGCTGAGGCACTTCCTCCGCCATCTGACGATCATTGGGCAACCCGAGGTGGGACAGCAGCACCAGCACATCCACCTGGTTCCTCATTTGCTGAACCACCTCCCGGACCCGCAAGAACGGATCTTGGACCTGCCATCCCATCATTTCGTACACCATCGGATAAGGGATCGTGGCACCGAGCAGACCCACACGCACTCCCTGACACTGGAGAATCGCCCACGGACGAAGCCAAGCAGGCCGGTTCCCCTCGATCGGCGTAACATTGGTCGCAATGACGAAAAATGGCGCCGTTTCGTAAAGCGAATCCAACGACGCACGCGAAAAGGTGAGTAACTCATTGTTTCCCAATGTTACACCGTGGTATCCGGTTTCCGCCATAACGGAAACATTGACGCGCCCGTCAGTTCCTTCTGTTTCCATCCGTTCCCGATCCATGTGATCTCCGATATCCAACAGCAGGAACCCTTCATCGCGCCCCTCGATCTCTTTGATCAGTCGAGATGTCAACGTATGAATCCCAGCCGCGGCTTCCAATCGGCTGTGGATGTCGTTGGTATGGATGAGATGAAGTCGCACCACTTCTTGCACAAACATCCTCCTAACTCAATGAAGACATGCCGTCGGCGATCATTTTCACGGCCACCAACACAATCGCGATCCGAAACGTGACCAACAGGGCTTGACTGCTCATCCGCGCGGAGATGGCCGCCCCCAACTGACCACCGATCCAAGAACCAGGTGCAATCCACAATGCTGCGATCCAGTCGATGTTTCCCTGAACGGCGTGAGCGACACTGCCGATGGCGGCGGTGAGCAGGATGATAAACATGGAGGTAGCGGTGGCCACATGCGGGGGAAAGCGAAACAGCATCACCATCATTGGTACCAACAGCGAACCGCCCCCGATCCCGAACAAGCCGGAAATAAGACCCACGACAAATGAAATGAAAAGGGCTGTCGGCCGATGATATCCGTACGTATATTCCCTACCTTCCGCGTCCACAAACGTACGCGTTACCGACTGGCGAAGCGAAATCCCCCTGAGCCGATCCCGAAATGACAGCACTATTGACACTCCCAGCATCAACAGGCCAAAACCCACCAAAAATCCGCTGGAACGAAAAAAATGAGTGAGATAAGCCCCAATGGCCGCTCCCGGTCCGCATGCGGCAAAAAACAACCAACCGCTGGAAAAATCCACACGCCGCTGACGGGCGTAGGACAATGTCGAAGACAGGGCAGTCAAAATGACCAACGCCAACGATGTCCCTACCGCCACCGGAGGCGTAAGATGGTGAAACCGTGCATCTACTCCTGCCAAAAACAACAATGCCGGCACGGTAATAATCCCGCCGCCCAATCCGACGATACTACCGATCGTACCTCCGATCAATCCGATCAAGAACAACAACAGCCACTCCACAGCAGGTCACTCCTTATTCCCATCCATCACCAAAAACACATCAATGCCAGGGATGGTAAGTAAGCAGAGGGGGAGTCGAAAGTCCTCCACCAGTTTGAGGTCTTGTATCTATCGGATCCATTATACAGGTTGTACATGGAAAACGGAATCTCAAGAGCTGCTGCAACCACCTCCGCCGCATCCTCCTCCGCAACTGCTGCTACTGCAGTGGCTGCTTCCGTCGCCGCAATGATTGCCCCCATTCTCACTTCCCGACGAGGAACAGCCGAAGAAAGTGGTACATGAGGAGGTTGTTCCACCTGCTGCGGCTGCCTTTTTGGCGGAAGATTTGGACGAACGGGTCCGTCTGATTTCTTCCCACTTCAAAATCCGACTTACATCGAAGCGTGGCACATCATACAGGGAATAAAACAGTACGCCATACATCAAACGCGAAACAGGATCTTCCACCTGATCGAACAATCGGATGATAAGCGCATCCTCATCCCGGCCGCGTTCTTCGACAAATGAGCGTACGAAACGGATTCCCTCATGGATCTGCTCCGCCAACCGGAAGATGATCCGGCGAACGACAACGTCCCCTGCGCTCCACCGAAAATACCGCTCTAGCACTTCTTCGGAGACCTCCCCCTCGAAGTCCCGCAAAATCTCCCTGGGGACCGGTTGGCGGAAAAACGCCCCCCAGGTCAATCTACTGTAGGGAGTGGGTTGAAACAACCAACAGTAGATGAGATCAAACCATCCCCGCATTGTCCTTCCAGCTGCGGCACCGGCGGCGTCATGTGGCTCGTGGTGAAGATATTCGCCCAGGAAGCGTTTGGAAAACTGCTCATACGCCCGGGTGAACATGAGCATCTCGTGCCACACTTGATCCACTTCGCGACTGTACATCGGCACTTGTTTCATCAATGCGGTCATGAGAAAAAAGCGCTTCAATTCAAACCAACGATTATTCCACTCCGTTTCACGGATGCTGTGGTTCTCCATCATCCGACGCTTGACCCGGTCCACGTATTCCCGGGAATAAGACCATACGAGCCGGTTAATCAATTGACGCAGGTCTCGGTTCAATTGCGAATCATGCGACTGCAGGCCCAGATCTTCCCGCACCCATGACTGTTTGCGGATGGCGGCCTGCCGAACCCCCCGGCGGATCATCCGTACCCACCACACCAAACCGATCAAGGCCAATCCTCCCGCAACCAACCACACCCACATCCGGCCCACTCCTTTTTTCCTTTTTATCTAAAACAATGTTCCCTGCCGAAATACAGGCTGCGGATCAGCGGATGATTCGATCCAACCTTTTTCCGCCAATAAATGAATCATCTGTTTGGCGTTGTCTGCCGCATCGCCCTGCGAATTGTTGTTGAACAGCAGGATCAACTGCTTCGTTCGCTCTCTGATGTGATGGAAATGGGACAACCACTCTCGCAATTCCTCTTCCGAATAACGATACGCATAGCGAATCTCCCGCCAATCGGGTCGGTGAGAAGCGCTCCATCCTTCACGATTCCGTCCGTGAAACCGGACGAGAGAAAGTTCAGAATGTGTCACTTCCGGCACGATCGGAATGGAACCCTCTCCTGCCTGGGGTTCGTCACAGACCACATGAATGAGTTCATGATCCTTGAGAAACTGCAGGGTTTTTTCCTGAAAACGGGGCAAAAACCAACTCCGATGCCGAAATTCAACGGCAAGTGGCAACGTCGGGTATCGTTCGCGGCACCAACGGATGTAGCGGACATGTTCCCTCGTACAATCGAACCAAGGGGGAAACTGAAACAACACCATGGACAACTTTCCGGAAACCATTACCGGCCGAATGGATGCTTCGAACAGATCAAACACCTCTTCCCGGGTACGCTCCGGTGCCCGTTGCGGACGGCCGTGACCGGTCATCTCCCGATAGGCTTTCACAACGAAACGGAACCCGGGCGGTGTTTCTTCCACCCAACGCTCCCACCGTTCGGGCGGTTGGATCGCATGATAGCTACTGTCCACCTCCACAACATCAAAATGACGTGTATACAACGCCAGCTTCTCTTTCGACGGGGTTTTGGGTGGGTATAGATCATGATCACCCCAGCCGCAAACCCCCACCCGGATTTCCGTCATGCCTGTCATTTCCTCTCCCGCTTGTCAGTTCAGCTTTATTTTAGCAAAAAAGCCAAGGAGACGTCTCAAAGTTTTCCACCATCCTACACGACCCAAACCGTTCATCTTTTCGTTCAACAAAATTCGATATACAATAAAACCTGAACAAGCCAGGCCCGTACCAACCAAGCACAGATGGGATCAATCGGTGAGGAGGAATTCTATGGCCTCTTCCTATCTTTCGATTTGGGGCCCCGTTGTCGAACAGATCCACCGTTACCTTCGACAGCAATATCCCAAAGAAGGATGCGGCATATTGGCGGGTCATGCCCAGGAGATCACGCACTTTTTTCCGATCCCCAACCTGGATGACAGCCCGCATTCGTTTTCATTTGAACCTCAGGCCTATTTAGAGACGATCCGGCAATTGCGGGAACAGCAATTGGAGTGGATCGGGGTGGTCCATTCCCATCCCACCACCGAACCTTATCCGTCCGCCCGCGACATCGCCAATTGGCACTACCCCGAAAAAAGCTACTGGATCTGTTCACTCAAACAAGGACACTGTCGTCTGTCAGCCTACTATATTCGACACCAACAAGTGATTCCTGTTATGTACCAGATTATTGTGAATCGCTGAACACTGTTGGTGCCCCGTGGGAGGTTTTTCTGTTGTTGGAACGAATCGGTGACGCATTGCACACGGATAAATATCAGATCACGATGATGTATGCACATTGGAAAAACGGGTCGCACCAAAGAAAGAGAGCGTTTGACCTGTATTTCCGTCATCTTCCGTTCGGCAATGGTTACGCCGTGTTCGCCGGGCTGGAACGGGCGGTGCAATATTTGGAGAATCTCCGATTTACCGAGGAGGACATCGCCTTTCTCGCCCGGCAGCCGGAACAATACGACCCCGATTTTTTAGAAATGCTCCGCACGTTTCGGTTTCAGGGCGATGTGTACGCCGTACCGGAGGGGACGATCGTATTTCCCAACGAACCGTTACTCCGACTGGAAGGCAACGTGATGGAGCTGCAATTGGTGGAAACCGCCTTGCTCAACTTTATCGGCTACCAGACACTGGTTGCCACCAAAGCGGCCCGCATCCGCACCGTGGCTGGCAACGACCTGGTCATGGAGTTCGGCACGCGTCGGGCACAGGAAAGTACGGCCGCCATTTGGGGAGCGAGAGCAGCGTATCTCGCCGGGTTTGACGCCACCTCCAATGTCCGGGCCGGTGAGCGTTTCGGTATCCCCATCATCGGCACACATTCACATTCTTGGGTGCAGGATTTTGAAAACGAACTGGAAGCCTTTCGCGCGTTCGCCCGTGCGTTTCCGGAACAATCCGTCCTGCTGGTGGATACGTACGATACATTGCGAAGCGGGCTCCCCCATGCGATTCAAGTAGGTCTGGAACTGAAGCGGCAAGGCAAGCGACTGGCTGGGATCCGGTTGGACAGTGGCGATTTGGCCTATTTGTCCAAACAAGCGCGCAAAATGCTGGACGAGGCCGGATTGACAGACACCCGGATCATCGCGTCCAGCGACTTGGACGAAGATACGATCCTGAACCTGAAAGCACAAGGTGCCCGCATCGATTCGTGGGGAATCGGGACCAAACTGATCACGGCCTATGATCAGCCCGCACTGGGAGCCGTTTACAAAATGGTAGCCAAAATGGAACAGGGTCAGTGGGTGCCTACCATTAAAATCTCGTCCAATCCGGAAAAAGTTACCACACCCGGTCGGAAAAATGTGTACCGGATCGTCGACAAGGTGACCGGAAAAGCACAGGCTGATCTGATCACCCATGTGGATGAACGGGTGGATGAGAAGACCCCGCTCGTGTTGTTTGATCCTGTCCACACCTATCGGAAAAAACGGGTCACCCACTACCAGGCAATCGAGCTGTTACAACCTGTGATCCGAAATGGGGAACGCACAGCAGAGCTTCCGTCGCTGGAGGAGATTCGACGTTATCATCGGGAACAACGCTCCCTGTTTTGGGAAGAATATCTACGTTTGCTGAATCCCGAGGAGTACCCCGTCGACCTGTCCAATAAGCTGTGGAAAATGAAACAGGAGTTGATTCAACAGATTTACCAAACATTTGTCGAACCGAAAAATAAGCGGGATTGAAAAAGAAGGGGTTGCGATACGCTGGTCAGGATGTGTTCGGTCAAAAGGAATGGCCTTTTTCCTACGAACGACTTTGAACCAAGTGAAACAGGAATCAGAGCCCGTTCATTAAGGAGAGAAATCCGTTGCATTGGATCTTGTGGATCATGATACCGTTGTTCGGCATATTTCTGCTATTGCTGATCTTTTTCGGTTACCGATACTGGTATCATCTGGGCCGTCTCCCCCAACCTTCGAGACGGCCGCTCCGGCATCACCCCCGGCCGGATCGATGGTCATCTGATGAGGTGACCATCACGTGGGTGGGACACGCCACTTTGCTTATCAACCTGTACGGTACACGAATCCTGACAGACCCCGTCCTGGGAGAACGTGTCGGTATCAGTTTGGGGCCGATCCAAATCGGCCCCCGACGGTTTGTGCCTCCGGCGCTGAGAGTGGAGGAAATCGGGCCGGTGGATTTGATTCTTCTTTCCCACGCCCATTTTGACCACTTTGACCTACCCACCTTGAAGCGGTTGGCCTTTCACCGGACACACGTTTTGACGGCCCGTAACACAACTCATCTGTTGAAAGGCATGCCGTTTCACAGCATACGGGAGCTGGGTGAATCGGAGACTGTGGAACTGGATGGAGGATTGCGCATCACAGCTATCCCTGTAAGACATTGGGGAAACCGGCTTCCATGGAACACCGATTACGGGTATACAGGCTATCTGATTGAGAAAAATGGCGTACGTCTCTTTTTCGCCGGAGATACCGCCTACACGCCCGGTCTGCGCAGTTTGCGGAAATATGGCCCCATCGATGTGGCATTCATGCCGATCGGCGCCTACAAACCGGATACGTACCAAGTGAACCACTGCACACCTGAACAAGCCTGGCAGATGTTTTTGGACACGGGGGCCCGTTGGATGGCTCCCATCCACTGGCGCACGTTCGTCCTGTCGTACGAACCGGTGGACGAGCCGATGCAACGGTTGTTGCTGGCAGCGGGTCCTGACGAAAATCGGATCATCCTCCGGGAACAGGGGATGGAATTCCGTCTACCGTAGTATATTGGATAGGGGCTTACCGTTCGGTAAGCCCCTGACACATAGTACCTTTCGTTGAATGCTTATTAAGAGCCTCGGCGTCCTCTTATTCAGACCAAAAGATGATAAATTGCTAGTTTGCGTGACATCCTCCCCCGAATAAATTCGGGGGCATCCAATCAGGATGCGTACAGTTGAGCACTGTACTTCGGTTCAGTGACACCA
>NZ_JANRHH010000054.1:56686-119516 GCF_030433435.1 Polycladomyces subterraneus | reverse complement strand
TATTCAGATAGCGGGTACGTGCTAACCGGGTGGGATGGGCTGATGACACAGCCCTAGCTTGAGGGTTGCCCGAAACAGAAATGGACTGAGGGCGTTAACCACTCAAGAATCCCACGACTTTAGCCGTGTGGAGTGTCAACAAGGGCTCCTTCTCTTCTTATTTCATATTATACGCATATTTTGCCAAAAAAACTGATTTTTGGATCGGAATCGAATGATTCATTTGGTCATGGTCGCTCGTCGCTCGGACAATCCAACGTTTCGCGGCCGGGGATGTAATTCCCCCTTCGCCAGCATTTGATCGTTTGATCGAGATCATGCGCGAAGGGGGGATGAACCCCTCAAGGATTCGGTGAGGGTGCGACCTGCCGGATTTTCGCTTTCTCCGCAATCATTTCAGCGTTCAGCCCGGCCATCGCATCGAAGAACCGCCATTTGAAACTGCCAGGTCCGTCCGCCTGTTCTCCGCCGATCTCTCCCGCGATCGTGTAGGCAGTGACGGCGGCGACAGCCGCAACCCAAGGATCGTCAACTACCGGAGCAAAACAACCGAGGACGGAGGCGCCCATACAGCCGGTTCCGGTGATGCAGCCCATCATGGGATGTCCGTTGTCAATACAAGCTGTTCGAGTACCGTCGGTGATGATGTCCGTTTTTCCCGTCACCACCACTACGGAGTTGAGTTGCCGGGCCAGCGTTTCAGCTGTCTGAATGGGATCTACGGCCACTTCCCCGGCGTCTACACCACGCACTTCGGCGCGCTCCCCAGCCAATGTGGCGATTTCCGCAGCATTCCCCTTTAAGATAGCCACTTGAACCTCCTCTAGTATGCGCCGGACGCTTTCCGTACGAAAACGAGTCGCACCGGCACCCACTGGGTCCACCACCACAGGGATGCCGCGGTGGTTTGCTTGTTTCCCTGCCAATAGCATGGCTTCCACCTGAGATGACGTCAACGTGCCGATGTTCAGCACCAATGAGGACGCCAATCCCACCATTTCCTCCACTTCTTCCGGTGCATGTGCCATGACAGGAGCACCGCCGGTGTGCAGGGTGATATTGGCACAATCGTTGATCGTCACCGCGTTGGTGATATGATGGACCAACGGGCGCATTTCCCTCACCCGGTTCAACAGTTGCGCGAATTGCAGAATGTCCATCACCACATCCTCCTCAAGAAACTTGGTTGAGATCAAATAGCCACACCCGGACATTTCATTCCCTCAATCTTGCGCGGATGCTGTCCTTTGAGCCATTTGTGTGTCTCCTTCTTCACTTGACAATTGTAACATTTTCTGAGAAACTGACATCCGCATTCAGGTGGGAAAATTATCCTTTTCCTTTTGTTCACCTGTTTTTCATCTCATTTTTATTTTTTCGTGTTTGACTGAAGGTCGGATAATGAATCCAGTTTCTTTTTATTGAACTGTGCGCCCGGAATATGGAGTGCGGGTGAAACACTTTGTTACAATAAGCGTTGAATAATAGTGCATTGGGGATCAAAACGCTATGTCACAGTTTTGGAAATGAAGAGGTGGTGCCCTCGACAAGAGAATGGTCTGGGAACGCACCGGAGCAATAATCGGAATCATCATCAATAAGAACATGGAGTTGAAACAACATGCCAGATATCATCATCGGTCTTATCTTAGGCATAGTGGAAGGGTTGACGGAGTTTGCGCCCGTTTCTTCCACCGGTCACATGATTTTGGTCGGTCATCTGCTCGGATTTCAAGGTACAGATCGTGCTTCCACCTTTGAAGTGGTCGTTCAGCTGGGCTCGATTTTGGCCGTTGTGGTGGTCTTCTGGAAGCGAATCCTCAGCATCGTCGGATTGTACAAGTTACCGGGAGAAGGGACCAATGGGCAAAAAGGACATCTCAATGCGCTTCATATCTTGTGCGGAATGATTCCTGCCGTGATCGTGGGCGGATTGTTCCACGATTATATCAAACAGAATTTATTTACTGCCAAAACCGTACTGATCGGTCTGGTCGCCGGCGGGGTGATCATGATCATCGCGGAGGTGTTTCGCCGGGCGCGCCCCAAAGCCACCAGTCTGGACCAGGTAACATATGGACAGGCGTTTACGGTCGGGTTGTTTCAATGCTTGGCCCTGTGGCCCGGATTTTCGCGGTCCGGTTCGACGATCTCGGGCGGATTGTTGGTGGGCATGAACCACAAAACAGCCTCGGAGTTCACGTTTATCCTTGCTGTACCCATGATGGTGGCCGCTTCGGCCAAAGATTTGTATGACAGTTGGAACATGCTGTCCGTTCACGATCTGCCTCTGTTCATCACAGGGTTTGTCACCGCGTTTGTGGTGGCGATGTTGGCAATCAAATACTTCCTCAAGCTGATCGACAAGGTGAAGCTGACCCCGTTTGCTCTCTACCGTTTCGCCGTTGCGGTGGTGTACGGTCTGCTGTTGCTGTAGTCTTCACACCAAAAACCTGTTGGGTTTGCCCAACAGGTTTTTCTTTTTTGCTCATCCCATCGTTTTCCTCTCCCATTTCCGATATGATAGAAAAAGAACCAAGCAGAACCCGGAGGTTGACATGCATTCGACGCAGATACGACAATGGACGGAAAATGGTGTCTCCTATCGCATCGGGGCTGATTATGTAGCCGTTCGGATGGAGCGAGAGTGGAGTGTGCTCAGCAACGCACCGGTCAATGGCGGTTGGTGCCGGACCAACCTTCTGGTGAATCGGCACGTACCGCATGGATATTGTGAGGCGGACCCCATCCGTGAGACAAAAGAGTGGATGGCGGATCACGGATTTGATGCTGAACAGACCGTTGTTCTGTTGACAGCGGCATGGACGGACCGGGCCGCTGTGGTGAAGAGGTCGGAAACAGGGGTAACGGTGACGGCTGTGGTGACGGCAGGGGTGAGCAATGCGGCGCGGGCGGGAAAACCGGGGCCTGTTTATACGGATGTGCCGTCGCCGGGAACGATTAATATCCTGTTGTTGGTGGACGGTCGGCTGACCGAAGCCGCCATGGTTAACGTGGTGATGACGGCAACCGAAGCGAAAACGGCTGCATTGCAGGTACTGGACGTAACGGATAGGGACGGGGATCAGGCGACGGGAACGACGACCGATGTGGTGGCAGTGGCGGTTTCCCAGCGTATCTTGGAAGACGTGGTACATCATTATGCCGGGTTGGCCACTCCTCTGGGACAAGCAGTCGGACAAGCTGTATACTGCGCGGTGATCGAGGCGTTGCGCGGATGATGACTGCATGGATGTTGCTGGTCGCGTACATATTGGACCGGCTGATCGGCGATCCCCGCTGTCTGCCGCATCCAGTCATCGGTATGGGGAAAGCGATTGCGGCGACCGAAAAGCAGTTGCGGCGCATCATGGGCAGATGGAAAGAAAGGGGAACACTTACACCAATGCGCACTCGTCTGCTGGGGATCGTTTTGCCGGTTGTGGTGGCGGGAGGAGCGTTTGCCGTCACAGGGTTGTTGGTAAAATTGGCTAATGCCGTCCACCCATGGTTGGGGTGGGGAGTGGAAACGGTACTCGTCGCCATCACCATCGCCACGAAAGGATTGGCGGACGCGGGCAGGTCGATCTGGTCACCGCTGGTCAAAGGGGATCTGACAGAATCAAGGCGTGCGTTATCCATGGTGGTGGGCAGGGATACCGAGCGGTTGGATGATAGGGAAATCGTGCGCGGGGCGGTGGAGACGATCGCCGAAAATATCGTGGATGCGGTGACGGCGCCGTTGTTTTTTGCGGCGATCGGCGGTGCCCCGCTGGCGATGGCGTATCGGGCGGTCAACACGCTGGACGCCATGGTCGGGTATCGGGATGAGCGGTATCTGTATTTGGGATGGGCTTCCGCCCGGCTGGACGATCTCGCCAATTGGCTGCCGGCCCGTTTGACCATATGGCCCATGTTAGCGGCCATGTGGATATTACGTTTGGATGGGCGTCGTGCATGGCAAATAATAAAGAGAGACGCACATCTCCATCCCAGCCCAAACAGCGGCATTCCCGAGGCCGCGATGGCCGGCGGCTTGCATATCCGGTTGGGCGGAACCAATTGGTACAGGGGCGTCCCTTCTCATCGGGGGCATTTGGGCGATCCGACGGAGACGTTGCATCCGCGTCATATTTGCCAATCCATCCGTGTTTTGTATTGGACAACGGGGTTGTATGTCTGTATGCTGGCACTCGTCATCATCGGGATTGACGTCGCCACCAGGTAAATCCCCATCGCCACAACCACATCATCAACAAAAGTGTGACTGTCGTGACCACGTAAAAAATGAAAATGATATGGTGCCCGAGAAAAATGCCACGCAAATATGAGCCTAGCGGCGCGGCAACCAACACCGCCAGCCCTACGCGCCAAGTGACGGAAAGAAAACGGGTTTGAACGTCTGGGCGGTACAGCCCCATCAACGGGGCGATCACCAACCAAGCAAGCGCAAATGGAAACGTGGTCCAAAGTATGGCACCAACGGCCAATGGCAGGCTGTGGCTGATTCGGCCGATCACGGTGAACAACACCAATACCAACAGATCACCTGCGATCAGACTGATAATAGATGCGCTTCTTTGCATCGTATCCCTCCTTTTTCCCCGTTTCAGTATAACCGAAGTAGGGGAAGCTTGGATCGATGCGACCGAAAAAGAAGGCGGCGGCCAACGGGATCGAAAAGAAATGTCGTCGCGAAAACGCGAGCTTTCAACCAGCGAGGAGGGCCTGGATGTTTTGGAAACCGGTTGAACCGCTGTTAGAGCAAATCGAGTTGGAGTACAACCCGGAAAATGAGCCCGTCACTGTCAAGTATTTGCCGCCGCCGTTGGAATTGATCGGCGTTGGTACGGATGCGGTGGTCGTACGACACCCGGAATACCCGGATATCGTGTTTAAGGTGTACACGAAGGAACGGGTGGACGCCAAAGAGGGCGAATATCGGGCATATCAACGGCTGGCCGGTTCCCCTTACTTTGCCGACTGTCATGGTGCGGGAGACCGATATCTCGTATTGAGCTACGAGGAAGGCATGACTTTGTACGATTGTCTGGTCCAGGGCGTGAACATCCCCGAAAATATCATCGATGAAGTGGAGGAAGCACGGCGGTACGCACGGAGTGTCGGCTTGAATCCGCGTGATATCCATCTGAAAAACGTGCTGTTGCAAGATGGCCACGCCAAACTCATCGATGTGTCCGAATATGTGAAACCGGGCAATGATGGACGCTGGGATCACCTCGTCCAAGCCTATCATTTGTACTATCCGTATATTGCGGGGAAGAAGGTCCCGGTTTGGATGATTGAGATGGTGAAACGGGCCTACTATATACAAAAAGGAGCTGGAGATTTCTCCGTGCAGGAATTCGGACGGCAATTGTTGAACGCCCTGTTGAAAAAATGGATGAATAAATGAAAAAGAGGCCTCGTGAAAAGCGGAGGGTGCTCTGGTTGTTTGTTTGGGTTTATCCAGGCTGGCGAATTCACACCTGTCCCTTTGAGCACAGCGATTCAAGAGTGGGAGGATGAGGAACCCGGTGTCGCGAGCGGATGACGCCTTTCCACGAAGCTTTGTCAAGCAGACCATCGGGTCTGCTTGACATTTGCTTTTGATGGGATGGATATTGCCCAGGGCGTTGTAGGATGTGTCTGAATCATATTACATAAAGATCATAATATTAATTTTATTTTGAACAATGTTTCGGTTAGTCAAGCAGTGGTTTTTAGCATTTTGTCATTATAAATTGTTTTCCATAATCTCCATGATCATGAATAGCAGGATGTTCGGTTTGAATGGTCGAATGTTGGATGCCATATTTTTCTTTGAGGATATGATTGATTGCTTGGATCACCTCAAACGGTTGAACATCTTCCTGAATGAAAACATGTGCCGTTAAGGAGTAGTGGTCAGTAGAAACAGCCCACAAATGCAATTCATGGACATCCTTTACCCCTTCCACCTTGCTGATTTCCTGGCGGATGGAATCAAGATCAAACTTGTCAGGGACCGCTTCCATCAAAATCAGAAACGATTCTCGGATAATCTTTGCACCTCCGTAGAAAATGATCCCACCGATGATCATACTGATTAATGGATCGAAAATGGAATAACCTGTAAAGTATATCAAAACGGAGGAAGCAATAATCCCGACGGAACTGAGTAAGTCTCCCATAAAGTGCCAGAGTGCACTTTTAATGTTCAAATTCTCTTCTTCCTTTGAGCTTCGGCTGAGAATGATGGTGAGAACAATGTTTACCAACAACCCCACCGCAGCGATCATCAACATCAGCTGCATGTGAATGTCTCGCGGTTGAATCAATCGGTGTATACCCTCAATGAAGATGCCAATGGCAATCACGACGAGTGCCAGCCCATTTAGGAATGAAGCGATAATCTCAAAACGAAGGAAACCGAATGTGTATTTCCGATTTGGGTGTCGTGTTGCCAGATAACTAGCAGTCAAGCTCAATCCCAAAGCGAGAACATCCGAAATCATGTGAGCCGAATCGGACAATAGCGCGAGAGAATTGGATAACAAACCACCTACAATCTCTACGACTGTAAAAACTAAAGTCAGCAATAGGGTAATCCATAATGTTTTCTTTGATGATTGCTGTTCTTTTACGTGATTCAGGTGATGGTAATCATATGTTTTCACATCATTTCCCTGCCTTAATTAAAATCATTATTATCAAGTAGCTGTTATAATCGTACACTTTCTTTTCACAAACATCAAGTGAACGTTGTATGGATCATACAAATGATTTTCATTTGCGGATTTGTTTGGATGTCCTGGCAGCTTCGTGCGAAGAACACACTGATCCAAAAGGAAGTGATTGTTTGGATTCGGCTTGGTATTCCGACTTAATGGGAGGAATCATCAAGATCGATTCTTGGGGTATTGTATGCAAACTGGAATAGGGAAGTGGAAAAAAGGGAATCAAAAATGGACGATAACCTCTCATCCCACAAGGAAACCTTATCATTTACTAATTCATCCATAACAACTTATCTTTTGCAATCTGCTTCACTTTTGGATGATATTTTTGCTATGATAAAAAAGAACGGCACATTCGCGATGGAGGAGTGGAAGAAGCGATGGCTGGTTTGTTCGATCCCATCACATTGCGTGGAATGACAGTCAAAAACCGTATCATGATGTCTCCGATGTGTCAGTATAGCGTGGACACTTTGGACGGTCATCCCAACGACTGGCATTACGTTCACTATGTTTCCCGGGCCGTCGGCGGAACGGGTCTGATCATGATCGAAATGACGGACGTACATCCGGACGGTCGCATCACCGACAAGGACCTGGGAATTTGGTCGGATGAACACATTCCATCGTTCCGGCGCATCGTGGAAGCATGTCACCAATACGGGGCCAAAGTGGGTATCCAAATCGCGCACGCAGGTCGAAAAGCGGAGTCGGACAGCCTTCGTCCCCAGGCACCGTCAGCTGTTCCGTTTTCGGACCGGTTTCGTGTACCGCATGAGTTGACCACCGACGAAGTCAAGGAATTGGTAGAGGCCTTCGGAAAGGCTGCGGAGCGGGCGGTGGCGGCCGGATTCGATACGATCGAATTGCACGGTGCTCATGGGTATTTGATCCATCAATTCCTGTCCAAACTTTCCAACCGTCGGACAGATGAATACGGAGAACCGGAACGGTTTGCTGCCGAGGTGATTCAGACGGTTCGCCAACGGATTCCTGACGACATGCCGCTTTTGATGAGACTGTCGGCTGTGGAATATACGGAAGGCGGGTACACTTTGGAAGATACGATCGAGCGTTGCCGTCTGTTCCATGAGCTGGGGGTGGACGCGTTTGACGTAAGCAGCGGTGGCGAAAGCCCTGTGGCTCCGCCGATCAAGACGGGTGTACCTGGATACCAGGTACCGTTTGCCGCTGCCATTCGGGAAGCGGTGGGGGTGCCGGTAATCGCCGTCGGTGGTTTGGATGATCCGAAAGTGGCGGAAATGGTGCTGCAAAATGGGCAAGCTGATATGGTAGCCATCGGACGGGCTATGTTGCGCGATCCGTATTGGGCCAACCACGCGGCGTTGGAGTTGGGACGGTCTCCCGTGTTGCCCAAGCAGTATGCGCGGGCGTTTTAAGGAGTGGGTGAATCGGCGGGAAACTCCCTCCTCTTCAGAAGCAGTGTTAGAGTGAAAACGGGTATGGGCCCCGTATGAATTGGACCTATCATCAGTAGCCGGGCAAACCCTTTTCAAGGGGGAACCCGGCTTTTTCTATGGAATCACCCTTTTTCAGGTTGTTGACAAAGTACGCGAACACCGATTTCCCGTCTTCACTCCGCACGCGACGGAAAATCGGTGCACCCGGAACCGTGGTACGCCAACCACTTTGTAGTAGCCTCTTTTCTTTTTTTCTCCCTGGCTGAATAAGGTGGTAGGTAGCTAGGAGAAAGAACGGGGGGAGAGAGGCATGTCTTTAATGGAACGGGTGGAAGCGACGATCGATCGTTTGCGTGAATCCTTGTTACGTTGTCAGGAAGCCGACGGCCGATGGACTTTTTGTTTTGAAAGTGGCGTTATGACGGATGCCTATATGATCTTGCTGATGAAGTTGTTGGAAGTGCGGGATAAACGGTTAGAAGAGGGATTGGTGGAGTGGATTCTGGCCAGACAGGACAAAGACGGGATCTGGAGGGTGTACGAAGATGAGACCGAAGGAAATTTGTCTGCAACTGTGGATGCCAGCGGCCCTGATGTATGCTGGCGCTTGGCAACAGAGGGGTCGGGACGCGAGACGGGTACGCGAATACGTCCGGCACCGAGGCGGCTTACAGCATGTGGGTTCACTCACCCAAGTAGTCCTGTCACTATTGGGACATCTCCCTTGGGATCGGTATCCCAAGGAGATGAAACCGGATGAGCTTCCGTTTATCCTGTCGGATTCGCCGTTGAACGAGTGGGTGAACAGCGCATTCGCATCGTACCCCGCCGGAGCATTCGGAACATTGTCCAGACGCGAGGCAGCGTTGAAGTGGGCGGAGGCGTTCATGATTGGCGGTTGGAACCGGACGGCACGCTATACAGTTACTTCACCTCGACGTTTTTGATGGTGTTTGCCTTGTTAGCGCTGGATTATCCCAAGGATCATCCGGTCTTGGTGCGGGCAATGCAGGGGTTGCGTGCGTTTGTCTATCCGTTGGATGAGGGGCTTCATCTACAGGAGACCAATTCCTTGGTATGGGATACGTCCCTGATCAAGCACGCACTGTTGGAAAGCGGTTTGAAGCCGGATCACCCCGCCATCGAGCGGAGTCTCCGTTATCTGTTGTCCCGTCAACAGACGAAACGAACGGACTGGGCGTTGAAAAATCCAGGTGTGCCTGCGGGAGGATGGGGTTTTTCCGATATCAACACGATCAATCCGGACATGGATGACACATCGGCCTGTTTACGCGCCTTGACGCCGGCAGTATGTCAACGAGGAGGCGAATATCGGTCAGCGTGGGAGCGTGGCATGACCTGGTTGATTTCCATGCAGAACCGCGACGGCGGCTGGTCGGCGTTTGAAAAAAATACGGACAAGAAATGGCCGCAATGGTTGTTGCCTTTTCATGACGCGCGCACGGTGTGGACCGATCCGTCCACAGCCGACCTGACAGGGCGAACTCTGGAGTGCGTGTGCCGGTTCACGGGCTTGGATCGCCGTCATCCCGTGATCAGAAAAGCTGTCACCTGGTTGGCGGAACATCAGCAGCGGGACGGATCGTGGTTCGGCCGCTGGGGGATCACGTACGTGTATGGAACGTGGGCCGCATTGACCGGTTTGGCCGCAGCGGGGTGGGATCTGCGTCACCCGACTGTGCGACGGGTCGTTCGTTGGCTGTTGCGCACGCAACGTCGGGACGGTGGCTGGGGGGAATCTTGTCGGGGAGACCGGGAGCGGCGATATGTACCACTTTCCTTCAGCACGCCTTCCCAGACAGCGTGGGCCCTTGATGCACTGATTGCAGTTCACGACCGACCGACGCCGGAGATCAAGGCGGGCGTCCGTTGTCTGCTGGAACTGCTTGAAAAGCAAGATCCCCGTGTTTTCCGATACCCGACAGGCGCCGGCTTGGCGGGGCAATTTTACGTTCATTATCACAGTTATGGCTACATATGGCCGCTGTTGGCACTGTCCCATTACCGAAACAAATACAGCCATGTAGACGAATAACGACAGGAACATTCCGACCAAGGTCGAAATGTGAAGGTGTCCTGCCTAGAGGATGTACCAGGCATGCCTAGGTGTGTCTGGTCATTTTCGAAAGGGGGCAATGTTTTCTCAAGTGATCGACTGATCACCTGGCCGAGAGAAGACCCGGAAAGCGCAGAAATGGAATCGGGGAAATTTCCTCTAAGAGAAGCATACTTTGTCCGCGTCCAGCGCTCAGGGTCGGAGCGGTTATGATCTGCTTCTTTGCAGGGCGCTGGTGGAGTGAATTTGGAAAACAACGTGGACAGTATTCACCAGACACGCCTTAGAAGAGACATTTCGCAAGAAACAGAGGAGGGAAATGCATATGCCTCAAATCGGACTTCAACTGTACACCTTGCGGCGGGAAATGGAACAAGATATGGCGACCGTGCTGCACACCATTGCCCGGATGGGTTACCGTGGGGTGGAATTTGCCGGATTTCACGGAAAGTCCGCAGAGGAGATCCGGCGGTTGCTGCAGGAGACCGGATTGCACCCCATTGCCAGCCATGTGGGATTGCAGGAGCTGAAAACAGCCCTTCCGGACGTGATTGCCTTTCATCGGACCATCGGATGTGACACGTTGATCTGCCCGTGGGTAGAGCCAGGGCGGATCACCCAATTGGAGGGGGCGCAAGCGTTGGCTCGCGATCTGATCAACATTGCCCGCGTATGTTGCGAGCACGGTTTGCGGTTCGGTTATCACCACCACGACTTTGAATTGGAACATCGGGTGCAGAATCAACCGGCGCTGGATTGGTTGCTGGAGCAAACAGCGGAGGCGGACGTGAAGGTAGAACTGGATGTCTATTGGTTGAAAAAAGCGGGAATGTCAGAAGCAGAGTACATCCATCGCTATGCCGGTCGCGTACTGATGATTCATCTGAAGGATATGGAGGATTCACCGGATCACTTTTTCGCCGCCGTCGGTTCCGGACTGCTTGATGTGGGCGCGGTGATCACGGCCGGAACGGAAGCGGGGACAGAATGGTTCATCGTCGAACAGGATGCGTGCAGGGAGGGGGTTTCCCCGATAGAGGAAGTGAAACGGAGCGCGGCTTATTTAAAAGCAGGGGGATGGCTGGTATGAAGGTGCGGTTGCGTCCGTCCACGGAGGCAGATTTCATGTTTGTCTTCGCGCTGAACAAAACTAACATGCGCCGGTATGTGGAGCGTTTGCGCGGGTGGGACGATGCCGCCGAACGGGCGGATATGAAACGGAAATTCCAACCCGGATCAGATCAGATTATCGAGGTGGACGGACGTCCCGCCGGCGTTTTCGCTGTGGATCGCCGAGTGAATGAGTGGTACCTGCGTCATATTGAGCTGTTGCCTACCTTCCAAAACCGTGGGATCGGCACGGCTCTGATCCGGCAGTTGCTGGAGGAAGCGCACCAGCAGGAGGTGGCTGTCACGCTGCAGGTGCTCAAAATGAACCCCGCACGTCGTTTGTACGAGCGACTGGGGTTCCGCGTGGTGGGAGAAACGGAGATCAAATATCGGATGGAAGCAAAGGAGGGAAAGCATGCGAATCGCCTTGTTTTCTGACGTTCATGGAAATGTAACAGCCCTGAAGGCGGTGTTACGGGAGATTCGGGAACGGGGACCGTTTGATGCCGTGGCGTGTGCAGGGGATATGGTCTTTCTGGGTCCTTCCCCGGAGGAAGTGGTGGATATCTTACGGGCGGAAAACGTCAAGATGGTGCGCGGTAATTGCGACGATATGGTAACGGGACTGCTTCCGATCGAGATGGAAGCCAGTTCCGATCCGGTGCGGTTGGAACGGTTTCGTGCCCATGTAGAGTGGAATCAAAAATGGTTGGGTGAAGAACGGCTGGACTTCCTCCGCTCGTTGCCAGTGACGCTCACATTTGATCCCGCTCCCGGTCAAGCCTTGTTGGTATGCCACGCTTCTCCGGCATCCACGCACCGACCGTTGCCTCGTCCAGATCTGTTAAGAGCGGAAGGCGAAAAATATTACGGTGAGACGGGAGCACGCGTCATCGCTGTGGGTCATTGGCATCAGCCGTCTGTAACGTTATTGGGAGAGCAGGTCGCGTTGAACGTTTCCAACGTTTCCATCCCCCGGGACGGACGGCCGATCGCCTGCTTCACGGCCGCCGAATGGCAGGACGGTATATGGAGCTTTGAGCAATATCGGGTGGAATATGACCTCGGGCCTGAAATCCACCGGATCCGGGAACGAAACATGCCCCAGCCACCGTGGCCGAAGCTGGAGGAATGATAGAAGACCGAAAATACAAGATACAAGTATCTTATGGGAGTGGTTAAAAAAAGGAGCTATGGGATCAATCGCTTCACACCGCACAAGGGATGGGCACGTCTCGCTCGGTGATGAAAGTCAACGATCAATCCACAGCTCCTCAGGTGGGGAGGTGAAGGGGACAATGGAAGCGGAATCATTGTCCTTACTTCTATTATTCCTGGGATTTTCGTTGTTGAAAATACAGAAAAATATTCCATCCAGAAATTGATACAGATGTGGGCATTGGAGTGTCTAAGATCGAAGCGGGTGTTTTTTGTCTGCTCCTGCGGTATAGTAGTGGTGAATCCAGATCAAATCGTTTGAATTACCAGACAAGACCTTTGTAAAGGAGCGGTTGTGATGCATCAAAATCCGAGTGATGCCGAGCGGCGCGAAATTTTGTCGTCAGCCCGAAACATCGCCGTCGTCGGTTTGTCCGACAATCCGGAGCGAACCAGCTATATGATCGCCAAAGCCATGCAGGATGCCGGTTACCGGATTTTTCCCGTCAATCCCAATCTGTCCGGCCCGGTGTTGGGAGAAAAGCCATATGCTTCGCTGTTGGAGATCGACGAGCCGATCGATATCGTCGACGTGTTCCGCCGCAGTGAGCATGTGATGCCAGTTGCCGAGGAAGCGGTGAAAGCGGGGGCTAAAGTGCTGTGGCTGCAACAGGGGATTGTGAATGAGGAAGCGGCTGATTATGCCAAAAAACACGGGATGACTGTCGTGATGGACCGTTGCATCAAGGTGGATCATGCCCTGTTGGTACGCTGAAGTTGCAATTTGTGTCCGGGTCGATTGAGGTTACTCCGAATTCAATAACTTTTCCTTGATTTTTCCCTGATAAAATTGGGTGGCTCAAGGTTGCAACACGTCGTGGCTCGGTTCATAATAAATTAAGGAATGGTTAACAGTCAGCACATCAACGAACACCGAAGAGGTGATTCCGGTGGAAGCGATGAAGTTGTCCACGCTAGTACTGACTGTTTCCCCCGATCTTTACGATCTGTTGAAGGAAGAGGAACTGAACTCCCACATCGTCATCCGTGGAGACGTGTCTTCCATCGGCCCGGAAGACCTGAATGAAATCATCGCTCGCACGATCGAGTATCACCATAGCGCCCCTTATCATTAAGGGGCGCGTTGTTGTGTTCATTCGTATTTCTTTTGCATCTCCTGCTGTTTCTGCTCGATAAATGCCTGCAGCTTATCTCTTTTCTCGGTCAAGATTTGGTCAGCTTGTCATACCGCTGTTGCCGGTAGGCTTCCAATGCCTGAGATTGTTCGAGGCCATCACATCGGCAATGAATGTTGCCGTTCGGCAGGAACTGTCTTCGTCGAGCGCAACAACCGGGGCAGGCGGATACTCATGATCATAGCGTAAAGGATCAATCCGGCACCAGAGACGATAAACACCCGGCTCACCCCGATCCACTCGGCCAGCCAAGCGCCGATCAACGGGGCGATCAGGATGGCGGCGTTTTGTACGGCGGTGACGACACTACTCACCCGTCCCATCAAGTGTTCCGGGGTTTCGGTCTGCAACAGGGTACTGAAGGAAACCGTGGAAAATGGGTTAGCAAAACCGACCATTCCCCACACACAGGCATACAGGACCAAATTCTGCGGCATCCATCCCAAGCTTCCCAGCCCGCTGACCATTGTCAATAGCCCGAACACCACATGGGATCCTAGGATCAACCCCAACGGATGCGGCGGTGCTTTTCGCCATGCTCCCACCACGAGCGAACCGATCACGTTGCCGCAACCGATCACGGCCACCAGCGTGCCGTAGGCGGTGGAAGGCATGCCCATCACGCGGGTCCAAACGGAACCCAAGCCCTCAATCAAAAAGATCATCCACATGGCGATGGAAGAACAGATCAGACCGAATAGGAGAACGGGGCGCGTCCCGATGTGACCGATTCCCTCGCGAAATTCCAACCAAAAGGGCTGGGTGTTCCGTTCTTCCACTACCACCTGTCTTGTTTTCGGTAAAAACATCAAAAAACAAGCGGATAGCGCAAAGCCGACCGCTTCCACGAGAAAGGCCGTCTGCGGGGATGTCATCATCAAAAGTGTCGCTCCCAGTGATGGGCCGAGCACTTTGGTGGCAGTCAGCACCGTCTGACTGAGTGCGTTGGCTTGTTTCAGCAGATGTGTTGGGACGGTGCTGCGGATCACCCCTTGACGTGCAGGATCGAACATCGCGCCGCAAGTGCCCTTCAAAAAGACGAGCAACAGGAGTAGGGAATAGTTGTCCACCCAATATAGTCCCAATACGAGCAGCACCCGGGCAATGTCACAGCAGATCATGATCGTCTTGCGAGGGTAACGATCGCTCCAAACTGCCAGGAGCGGTCCACAAACGATCCACGGCAACCCGAAGACGACGAGAAAAATCCCCATTTCACCCGGACCCGTTTTCCACTGAAACACCAAAATGGCATTCAATGCGATGAAATCCAGCCAATTGCCCAGATCGGAAAAAATTTGACCGGTCATCAGCAGGCGGAACGGACGGACTTTTAGCGGCGAGAACAGATGGCCTTTCATGGTTGGCTCCTTCTCATCAAAGATGGGATCACCCTATTTTCCTATCCATTGTATCAATTTTGAAGCATATATTGACAATATTTGAAAAATGACATTTCAGTTCAGTCCTGACCTTGGCTTGCGTACGGGCGTCGCTGTTGGGGATAAACCTTCTGGTGATTGATTCCGCTGTCTGTAGTCCCCCCAAACATGTTATACTTATCGATGAAGCCAACGATATGTATGATTCTTCAAGGGGGTACTCGCAACCGCATGCCTGCCGAGCAGACCAAAGAGTTGTGTGTGTTGACTCGCGAAAAACTGAAAGAAGCCAAGACGATGTTGGAGTCCTTTCTGAACTACACCAGTGTTCCGCAGCTATTGGAAGAGACCGATGATCGAGAGGGGATGGAGGAATATTACCGGGAATTTCTGAGTGATCTTCGGCACCTGAGCGTGGCCTGCGAAATCGGTTATGAGAAGGTCAGCCTCGTTCTCCGTCGTGCCAAGTTTAATCAGGATTTCGCGGAAAAAGTCCTCAGCGAAATTGTGCACACATGCGTGTACAATTTCTACTATCCCCGGAACGAGGTGTACGAAGAGGACGGACGGTACTGCTACACCAGCATGGACGCGATTTCGTTCCGCCGGAAACCGGCGAAGTCGCTTCGCCAACTCGTGTTGTCACTCTCCAAAATCTTTGAGCAGCTTCGTGATGAACTGGAATATTACGAGACGGACTACATCACGCGGGTGCGGATGCAGAAGCACATCACCAACGTATCATCCGCAACGTAAATCATATGGGAAAAAATGAGCGGGAGAGAAAAATCCCGCTTTTTTTCGTGAAAAATTTGTCGAAAAACCGTGACAAGATTTGTCGAATGCGATACAATCAAAGCGTTATTCCGTGGCACGGTTGTGATCGCATAGGTGTGAAATGCTTCGGATCGAGCAGAAAAAGGGAAGAGGAGGAATCTTTGATGGCAGGCTCCGGCACGGCTCTGGGGTCCGATTGGTCTTTTCAGCCTTCGGACAAGCTCTTGGGTTCCCTTGATTACCGTCGTTCCCGCGCGCGTTTGATGCGCCGCATCGCATCGGATCCGCAAGCCTCTCACTATCTGGAATTGGCTTGGTTGGAGTACCGGAAGCGCCATTATGAAGCGGCGAAAGAAACGGTGGAAAAAGCGCTTCAACAGATGCCGCAATCAGCCGAAGGATATTTGCTTCTTGCCATGATTTTCGAACGGTTGGAGAAAATGGAAGAAGCCGGAGAGATGTACCGCAAACTCCTGCAGGAACATCCCGATTTCAGCCCGGCCTACCGTGAATACGCCCGGTATCTGCTCGCAACGGATGGGGCGTTGCAAATGGCCGAATCGCATTTGCTGCGCGGTTTGGAGTTGAACCCGCGTGACGGCCTAGGACACGCCCTGCTGGCAGAAGTGTATGCCGGGACAGGCCGACGGCGGCAGGCGCTGTTGCATTTGGAAATCGCCAACTGGTATCACGAAGGGGACACGCTTTTGCACCAGCGTTGTGCCAAAGTGTTGATGCAAGTGGGGGAATTTCATCAAGCCGTAGAACACCTTCGGTTGGCAGTCGAAGCCGACCCGAGAAACAAAGAGATCCGTTCCCTGTTTCGCGTCGTGAAACGTTCGCAGGAAAAGAAACGTGCATTTTCGTTCCAGATGTTTCCGTTCTTTCGTAAAAGGGTTCGCTCTTAGCCGAATATGCTTTTCGTCAAGAAAAATTCAAGCAAATATCGACAAAATTCGGGAATAATGGTACAATGTCCAACGAAGGTGAACGATGTTCATCTTCCTTGCTCAATCGTGCCGGTCATCGGTGCATAGATCCCATGACACCCACTCATGGGATCAGGCTGGCAACAGCCCGTAGCTTCAAGCTACCACGCTTCTTAACTCCTAATCTTGACCCTCTTTCATGTGGCCAGGAATCTCCTGGTCTTTTTCTTTGTGAGTGGGTATTGACCGATCCGACAAAATCAGGTATTCTATAATTGATATTGAGAATCAATATCAATTAAGCCTTTTATCCTTCCCTTTTGATGGAATGTGCATGGAACCCCTTTTGCCTGCCCGCCCGGCGGGCTTTTCTTTTTATCCGTTATAGAAGGTCGGTTGACGAGGTATCCTCAGCGGGTTAAGCTGAGAGAAAACCATGTGCACCCTACGGGCACGGGTGAGGTGAGGGAATGTTGCCTTCGAGCGAGTGGACCGCCATATGCGGTCGCGTGGTGCTGGCAGATGGAATCTTGGATGACGGAATGGTGGTCTTTCAAGGGGAACGGATTCTTTATGTAGGCCCGTATTTGGAGGAGTATGGGAAACGAGGGTTTGTGCAGAAAACGACCGGGTTTATCTGGCCTGGTTTGATTGATGTACATGTTCATGGTGCGGGTGGGGCGGATGTGATGGACGGAACGCCATCATCGCTTCGCACCATGGCGAAAACATTGGCACGATACGGGGTTACCGGCTTTTTGGCGACGACCATGACAATGGATCGCCCGCGTCTGGAGAAGGCGTTGGCTAATGTGGCTGCAGAAGCTCCACGGATGCGAGAAGGGGCGGAAGTATTGGGGGTCCATCTGGAAGGGCCGTGGATTTGTCCACGTCATCGCGGTGCGCAAAACCCGGCGTATATCTCCGATCCCCGACCAGAGGATGCCGAATGGGCGTGGAATGCCTCTGACGGATGGCTGCGATGGGTGACACTGGCCCCGGAACGTCCGGGAGCACTGGAATTGATTCGGCGTTTTGTCGACCGCGGTGTGGTAGTTTCTGCCGGTCATACAGGTGCGACATATGAGGAGATGCAGGAAGCCATCACTGCCGGTGTGACGCATGCCACACACTGTTTTAATGCCATGACCGTTCTTCACCACCGTCAACCGGGGACAGTCGGAGCGGTTTTGACGGATGACCGCTTGACAACAGAAGTGATCGCTGACGGTTTTCATGTTCATCCCGCAGTGATTCGCTTGTTGGCCAAGGTGAAGGAAAAGGACAGTCTGTTGCTTATCTCCGACGGCATTCGTGCCGTAGGGCTCCCGGATGGCAGGTATGAGCTGGGCGGTTTGACCGTATATGCCAAAGAGGGGAAAGCGACACTGGAGGACGGCGGATTGGCCGGGAGTTTGCTGACGATGGACGAAGCGGTTCGCAATATGGCGCGTTACGCCCATATCCCCCTATGGGAAGCGGTTCGTATGGGATCCCTCGCACCGGCGAAAAAACTGGGATTGGATGATCGGATGGGCAGTCTGGAGACCGGGAAATGGGCCAATATCGTGATGACGGACGAAAATTGCAGGGTTCTTCGCGTATGGGTGAAGGGGCGCCTGATCGCCGACGCGGAGGAAAGGGAGTGAAGAAAAGCACCATGGGTTTTCATCCGCTGTATCTTGCTTTTTTCTCACATTATCACGCCGAAGAGTATTGGGAGGCACACGAAGTACTGGAAGAGCTGTGGCAAACCCAGCGGCACAACGATTTTTATCATGGCCTGATTCAAGTGGCTGCGGTGATGCACCAGCTGAAACGGGGAAAAATTCGCGGCGCTCGCAAGCTTGCCCGCTCCGCGATCGGGTATTTGTCGCCGTTTGCCCCTGAGAAGGCCGGTGTCAATGTGAGCCGCGTGCTGGCGTGGTTGCAGCAGTGTCTGTCTACGCTTCCAGAAAAACCGTCGATCCTCGCCCCTCAGGAAGTGGAGACGATGGGTCTGGGTATCTGTCCCCTGCCTGCCCTTCACCTGATGAACCGAAATGAATCGCCAGATGAAGGCGGTACAAACGCTTGAGAGCACTCGTCACCCGACCGGGTGTGATTCAATCGCCGACTGGAGGGGTAACGATTTCAGCTGGGTGTGTCTGTCCATTCATTGACTTGAAAGTTGGACAGTATTCACCAGAAATGCTCTAGTGAATCAACAGATGAAGTCCCCCGTGTTTTGGGCGGACTTTTTTTTAAAAGGCAAGGAAACAGTATGCACCATCCGCCCGAGTTCTCAATAAGTTAGAGATAGAATGAGGCAAAGGAGAGAGAACGATGAAAGGGCGCCGATGGACGGAAGAAGAAGATCGTTTGCTGGTAGACACGGTTCTCCGTTGTATACGGGAAGGAGGCTCACAATTGGACGCGTTCGCTGAAGTCGGCGGAACATTGGGTCGTACACCCGGTGCCTGTGGATTTCGGTGGAACGCGGTATTGAGAAGAAAAGAAGCGGCTGCATTTCAGGAAGCCAAGCGGCAGCGTGTGGCCAAACAATTGAAAAAACGACAATCCGCGGAGTCGTTCCGATTTCAAGACATCCTCTCGTTTCTCCAAAAACAAGAGGAAGAGCGGCAACGAACTCGTATGCGCGTAGAAGAGCTGGAACGGAAGAGAAAAGAACAGGAGCAGGAGTTGGCCCGGCTGATGGCGGAGCGGGAACAACTCACTCAACCCGTTTTTGGCGGGGATTCGATGAGCCGTTTGCTGGAGCAATATCACCAACTGCTGAAAATGCTGCAGGTATTGCGTCCGTTAGACCCGCTTGCATCGGAATTGCGAGAACGGGCGACCGTACCTGCCGATCCGACTGAAGCCGATTCTTTATTGGATAAGACGAGCGTGGATACGAACAGCGACTCCCATTCATAAACTGAGTTAGAGAGTCAGCCGAGAAAGAGGTGCAGTCGTTGTCCCGTTCGTGGAGTGAAGAAGAGGACCGAAAGTTGATTCATTGGGTGACATTGTGTCAAAAGGTGGGATTGGCAAAAAAACAGGTATTTGAAAAAACTTCTGAGAAAATAGGGAAAACGCCAAGCGCTTGTTATGAACGGTGGAAGCAGATTCAAAGCACCCACCAAGAGACGTCGTGGATCTCAACGAAAAAATTTCAAAACCAATGGGAACGGGAGCAAAACCAACTGACAGAACGGATCGACCAGTTGGAAAAAGTAATCGAATCCCAACAGAAGCAATACGAAACATTGTTAAAAGAGAATCGGAAACTGAAAGGTGACATGAAGTTTTTCGAGACGCTGCTGCTGGAGGAGTACAAATTGTTGCTGGAGTTATTGGGCAAACGAAATCATGCGCGCATTCATGGTTTTTGATTGCGAGTCGTATGTCCAGGGTCGGTTCCCCCCCTTTTTTCAAAGAGGGGGGGTTGCCGATCCATGAACAAAGGAGACTGCTGACAAAGTGGTCGAACCATCTCCTCACGCTCCTGCAACGCAAACGCTCAAAGGTCACTCGTGGAAAACGGAGTCCGCGGCTTTTGTCAAAATGAAAGGGCCCGCAATCGGGCCCTTTGCAAAAACGATGGATGGAAAAGTCCCCTGGGAAACAGGGGAGAACCAGGTCACCACCCGTAACCGAAACCGACGCCAGCGAAGACGAAGATGGTGGCGATGACCAGCAGGAAGATCAGCAGACGGCGCAAACCGATGCCGAAGCCGTAACCGTAGCTCATGTGATCGTCCCCTTTAAGAAAGTTTAGGTTTTGCCTTCATCCTTAGTAGCCGCCGAAACCGACACCGGCGAAGACGAAGATGGTGGCGATGACCAGCAGGAAGATCAGCAGTCGACGCAGGCCGATGCCGAAACCGTAACCGTAGCCGTAACCCATTATCTCCCCTCCTTTCAATGAAGTCATTGGATCGAGTCAGCATTAGTAGCCGAAACCGACGCCAGCGAAGACGAAGATGGTGGCGATGACCAGCAGGAAGATCAGCAGACGGCGCAAACCGATGCCGAAACCATAGCCGTAACCGTAGCCCATGGATCGTCCCCCTTTCTTCCTTTCTATACTTACGATAGAGCTTACAAGTGTAACTGAAGCCGACACCGGCGTAAACAAAGATTGTGGCAATCACCAACGGGAAATTCAGGAGGCGGCAGAGGCCGAGACCAAATCCATAGCAGGCATTTTGGCTTCCTCCCTTTGTTCCCGGTTGCTATACCTTATGCTCCGCAGATTTTAGGTGTACAGGCGGATACCCGTGGGCAAAAGAACCAATTATGAGAGATCATCCAAAGCACCGACAAACCAGAAAATCGTAGCAATGGTCAAAAGGTACAGCAAAAGTACTCTGTAAGCAACGTCGTCGTAGTATGGGGAGAAACCGGACAAGGCAAACACCTCTTTTTTTGGCTGCGCTGAGGGTGATGTTTTCAGCATATTCCGTTTAGCTGCTAGTGGTTTTTGGCGGCTGTCCCGTTAGAAAATGCTGGAGGAGGATTTGGGCGTTAAAATGGGGCGGCTGTCCGTTCCGTGCCCGGTGTGCCGACATAAGGTGAAGGAGAGGATATCAACCGATGGAGGGATTTGGATATGGCGGGAAACGCGCCTTCTATCAAAGAGTTAACGCAGATGATTAACTCCATTTTAGGCCAACAGGTATTGAGCGAACAGCAATTGAAGGGCATTCTGGAGGGGGCCAGAAGAGCAGGGGAAAAAGGCGGCATGAGTGCCGTATTGGACTATTTGCTGAATGTAACGCAAGCCGATGTGGACAAGAAGGAATTACAACAATTCGCTGATTCGGTTCGTACTAACCCACAGATGGGTATGGACTTCTTGCAAGGCAAACGAAAACGTCCCGGTGGCGGGGGAAAACGGTAACACTTTTTTTGAGAGGAATAATAGCGTTTTACATGATCCAGGACGCGGAACGCTGTCGGCAATTTCGACGGTCTCCCGTCTTTTTTCTTTTCTGTTCTTTTTCGCCGGCCACTGGTATAGCGATGATCATGAAGATCAGACTAATGCTATGGAGAAACGAAAGCGTAGAATAGCGGTCGAAAGAGGGCGGATTCGATCTGGTTAAAAAGTGGGCGGAATGGACGGTACGATCTAGCATTAAAATGGAAGGAAACGCACATATGTTCGTGGAATGAGAAAAGTGGCGCACTTGGATCAAAATATTGACAGATGATAGGAGGCGTTAAACTTGATTGAGAAACTAACGCATGTCACTGTGGTGGTAGATGACTATGATCGGGCCCTGTCGTGGTACACGGAAAAATTGGGATTCGAGGTTCAGGACAATGCCGAATACGGTCCCGGTTACCGCTGGGTGACGATCCGTCCCCGGGAACAGCATGATGTCGTGATTGTACTTCATCAACCACATGAAACGGAAACAGCGCTGCAAACGGGCAATGCGTCCCACTGGGTGTTCAGTACGCGCAATTGCCGGGAAACGGTGGAGGAACTGCGCAATCGGGGCGTGAAGATCGTGCGAGAGCCGGAAGAAATGCCGTGGGGTGTACAAGCCATCTTTGAAGACTTATACGGCAACCACTTTGTGCTGGTCCAACCGGACGAAGGGATGTAGTGGCCACACTTGCCAACCCCCTCACACGTTCTCTATGCTTGAATGGGAGCAGGACGGAGAGGGGGGATTTTTCATGCGGATTTTGGTGGCGGAGGATGATACAGCCGTTTGTGAGATGCTGTCATTGTTTTTTGACAAAGAAGGGTATACCGCCCAATTTGCCCATGACGGTCAAACGGCATGGGAAATGTGGAAAAGCCAACCGTTTGATTTATTGATCCTGGATTGGATGTTGCCCAAAATGGACGGGATCACGATTTGCCAACGCGTCCGTCAGGAATCGGATGTACCCATCATCCTGTTGACGGCCCGGACACAGGAGTCGGATCAGGTGCTAGGTTTGGAAATCGGGGCGGATGATTACGTGACTAAGCCGTTCAGTGCATTGGCGCTGATGGCTAGGATCAAAGCGATTAGACGGCGATATTGCCTCCAGGAGGATGACAGAGAAGGAGACTGGATCCGCACTCGTCATTTTGCCGTACGGTGTGAAACGAGGGAAGTATGGCGGGACGGCGTGAAAATCGAGCATTTGACCCCTAGGGAATTTGATCTGTTGTGCCATTTTCTGCGTCATCCACGCCGCGTGTTTTCACGTGAAGAGTTGCTGGATGCCGTCTGGGGATACGATTTCTATGGAGACGAGCGCACAGTCGATGCGCATATCAGGAGATTGCGAAAAAAGATTGCCGTCCCGGGGAACGAATGGATCCACACCGTATGGGGTGTGGGGTACAAGTGGGAAGAGGCGGAAGCCGATGAAAAACGGTAAGTTGTTTCACAGGATGTTGGCCGCACAGATCGCGGTGTTGCTGACGGCTGTCCTGCTGATGTCGGGCATCACGTCTGTAATCCTCCAAAACTTTTTGTATCAGCAAAAATGGAGGGAATTGCGGGAGATTGGCCAATTGGTGATTCCCAATACCACTACGGATAACGAATTGGTACGTAAATGGAGACAACTGGGGCCGGTGTTGATTGCTAGAGACATCCACATACTGCAAGTGGACGAACGGGGTCGGGTGTTGTTTCCCACCAGGTTGAGGAAAAGCAGTGTAACGATCAGTTCTGATGTGAGAAACAGGTTGATGCGTGGAAAAGTGGTGGAAGGACGAGAGCGAATCGGCAACCAACCGGTGACGTGGGTGATTTTTCCCGATAGAAAACAGACGGATCTGCGGGCATGGATCCTTTTTTCACCCGTGGAAGGAATCCATCGGGCGATCCGGCGTATCCGTGTCGGACTCCTATTGGCTGCGGCGGTTGCGTTGGTGGTGGCACTGATACTTAGCGGATGGTTCACGCGGGGATGGGCTCGCCGCATTGAGGACTTGCGCAGGTTGGCCAGTGAGATTCGGCAGGGTCGTTATCACGCACGTGCGGAGATGAAAAAAGGCCCACTAGAGTTGATGGAGCTGACCAGGGATCTGAATGCTATGGCTGAACGGTTGGCAGCGTGGGAGAAGGAGATCCGTCAATTCGAACTGCGCCGGCAGCAGTTTGTCTCCGACGTATCCCATGAATTGCGCACACCGCTCACCTCCATTCGCGGGTGGTTGGAGGGATTGAAGTCCAGTTTGGTGACGGAAGAGGAGCGGATACGAGCGGTGGCATCTATGAAACGGGAGACGATGCGGCTGATTCGCCTGATCAATGAATTACTCGATCTGGAAAAGATTCGGGCGGGGAAAATCGAGTTGAAACAGGAGAAAATTCCAATTGCCGAGGTGCTGGAGATCGTGGCTGAACAACTGGGTCCCGTCGCCGAGGAAAAAGGGTTGCGGTTGGAAATCGACGCACCTCGGGATCTGATGGTCACCGCCGATTACGACCGATTGATGCAAATCCTCATCAATCTGGTAAAGAACGGACTCCAATTCACCGAGCGTGGTTGGGTGCGCGTCACGGCAGAGAAAACCGACGACGGAACCCAGATCCGTGTGGAGGATACGGGGATCGGGATGACAGAGGAGCAATTGGACCGAATTTGGGATCGATTTTTCAAAGCCGATCCCTCCCGATCGCGGCAGGGGGGAGAAACGGGGCTGGGCTTGGCCATCGTCCGTCAATTGGTGAAGGCCCACGGTGGCCAGATTTGGGTGGACAGCACTCCGGGAAAAGGCACCTGTTTCACCCTATGGTTGCCGGATGGAAATGGCGGATGATTCGGATGCCCGTCTTGATGTTCTTCTATGCAGGATGCAGCTAGAGCAAGCCGGGAAAGCCATGCAGATGATATTCCCAGTCTCTTCCCTATCATTTTTCTTTTGTCGCAGCTTCGTCATCATTTCGTCATGATTTGTGGTTAAGATAATAGACAAAAGTCATGATGACGGGAGTGAGAGGCATGCTCAAACTGAAAACGGTGATCATCACAGGAACTGCGGCGGGATTGTTGATTGGTGGCGTAATGGGGGTTCAACACATCGCGCAGGCAAAGCAAAGCGGATCGACTCCGTTTTCGTGGTTCGCATCCACAGCCCGCACTCAGCAGTTGAGCAATGGTGAGACAACAACGGATGCGAAAAAGGACAATCAGGTACTGGCCCAGCAGGTGGCGCAATATCTGGGCATCAGTGTGACCGAAGTCCAATCCCTGCTTGATCGTGGAACCCGCCCCAGGCAGTTGGTGCCGGCAGCAGTGATCGCCAAATTGAGCGGACAAAAAATCGAGACGGTTCTGGCGACAAAAAAGGGGAAAACATGGGTGCAAGTGGCGCAATCTTTCCATGTTGACCGTCAGGCGTTCAGAAGAGAACTGTCGCGCGTACTACCCAAGGATCGTCTGATCCGGTTGTTCCTGCAGCGACATCCGGGAGTTGCATTGCAGACGGTGGCCTCGTACTTGGGAAAAGATCCGCAACAATTGAGCCAATTGATCCAACGGTACCAATTGAAACCGCGTGACGTCATCAAAGCGGCTGTGTTGGCCAAAGCAAGCGGGAAAGACATTACGCAAGTGGTCGCGATGAAAACATCGCAAAAACAATGGCGCGACGTGGCGGTATCATTGGGATTGAAGCGGGAGGATGTGCGGGATGAAGTGCAGCAATTGAAAAAGATGTTCCGTCAACAATTGAAAAAATGGCATGACCGACATTGTCCCGGTGTTTCCGGCGGCGGAAAAGCAGCTTCAACCGGTTCAACTGGCGGTCAGCAACCGGAACATCTGTTGGATGGGATCGATCCGTTTGCATCATCCTCCGATACATTGTAACGCTTTGGATATACGAACGCCCGCTCTCAGGGAGCGGGCCTTTTCATTGTCTCAGAAACCTTGCAGCGTGTTCCATACTTCCAGTTTGGTTTGCACTTTGTTGATGATTTCATTGGTAAATTCGGTGGTTGTGGCGTTGCCGCCCAAATCGGCTGTTCGTACCCCTTCGCGCACCGTTTCGATGGTGGCTTCATAGATGGCACGAGAGGCGGCGCTGGCTTTGGGATCATTGAAATAAGTGAGCAGAGAAGCACCTGCCAGTATCATGGCCATGGGATTGGCGATGTTCTTGCCATACAATGAAGGAGCAGTCCCGTGCGGTGCTTCCGCCATCACCACTTTCGGGTTGAAATCTTCGTCGAAGCTCATCAGGATCGATTCGGCACCGGCGATGGATCCGAACAACTGCAATACCAAATCACTCAAACAATCACCGTCCCGATTGAGGGCCGGGATCACCATCGGTTCCCCCGAGCTGTTGAGCAACAAGGCATAAGTGGCATCGATCAGTTGCGGCTCGTAGCGGACTTCGGGATACCGTTTGCTGGCCGCGTCCATTTCTTCCTTCAGCATGCCTTCGTATACGGGGCTGACGGTGTATTTGGGACCGCCAAACACTTTGGCGTTCGTCTTCTTGGCGTGGCGGAAGGCGAATTCAGCCACGGCACGGCACGTTTTGCGGTCGATTCTTTCTGTCCGGTACGCCACTTCATCCATTCCTTCCCCTTCGCGCCATTCCTTGGCGCCATAGGCGTCACCGACCGCCATCCGGATGATGGAGATCGGCGCATACGTACCGGCGACCGGTCGCACGCCGGGGATCCTGCGTCCCGTGCGGACGATTACCTTGCCGTCGATTTCTCGGCGCAGGATGGCGTTGGGACTGCCCACATCCCCTTTTTCCTCTGGTGTAATCGTGGCCGCTTTCAGACCGAAACCGGTCCGTTTCATCGCCTGCGCTGCTTCCAATACGACTTGGTTGTTCGTTTTCCTGCGGTTTTCCAGACTGAGGTCAAATTCCAGAAACTCCAAGTCCAATCCGATCACGTTGGGATCGAGAACACGCAGCGCTTCTTCCAACAACTCCTGACCCGTCTGGTCTCCTTTCATCACGACGATCGATTTGACATTCGACATGATGTGTTCTCCTTTCTCCACGGTCTTCTTTGCAGAGCGTGTCTGATCAATACGCTCCTTCGCTTATAAAAAGATTCGAACAGGATACGTATTGAGGAGCTATTTCATGTTATGAAACTGTGTTTCATTTCTCACCTATCCCATTATAGCGCGTGCAATCCATTACGACCAGCGGGAAAGATTCGAACAACTTTAAGGGATTTCGGATAGTCTTTCCCGACCGACTGTGATAGGATGCAGGTGTGAAAAAGTATTCCCCGCAGTCAATCCGAGAGAAAGAGAGAAAAGGAGGGAAGGGGATGAACACTGGACGGATCGGCAGATGGAGTATCACAGTGTTGGTGTTATTGGTGTTGCTCTGTCTTCCATCGGCCGTTCCGAATCCGCTCAACAACCGCAACCCGTTGCCGGAGGTGGATGCCACATGGGTGAACCGGATGTTGGCCCGCATGAGTCTGGATGAAAAAGTGGGCCAGATGTTTATGGTGGGATTCCAATCAAACAGATGGGGAACGTCCACCGGCTTCTCGGCTCATGCCCGTGAACTGATCCGTCGTCATCATGTGGGCGGTGTCATCCTGTTTTCGCGCAACATCCAAAACCCCCGCCAAGTGGGGGAGTTAACCAATCAGTTGCAACAACTGGCCGTGGCGTCTGAGCCTCATGTACCCCTCCTGATCGCTGTCGACCAGGAGGGTGGGGACATCACCCGAGTCGACGGGGCGACGGTGTTTCCCAGCAACATGGCACAGGGGGCTACGGTTGATCCGGATACCGCATACACGTCGGCCAAAACGGTGGGACGGGAGTTGCGTGCCATGGGGATCAACCTCAATTTGGCCCCGGTGCTAGATGTGAACAACAATCCGGTCAACCCGGTAATCGGGGTTCGTTCGTTCGGTGAAAACCCCCGAATGGTGGCTGCGATGGGCACGTCAGCCATCCGCGGTTATCATGAAGGGGAGGTGCTGACGGCGGTCAAACATTTTCCGGGACATGGTGACACCCATGTCGATTCCCACGTTGGCCTGCCGTCGGTGACCCATGATCGCAAACGACTGGATGCGGTCGAATTGGTACCGTTTCGGGAAGCCATCAGGGGCGGCGCCGACATGATCATGACCGCACATATCACTTTTCCGGCTATCGATCCCGCACCAGGAACACCTGTCACGTTGTCTCGCCGTGCGTTGACTGGTTTGTTGCGGGAGGAATTGGGTTTTCAGGGAGTGATCATTACGGACGACATGGAGATGGGGGCGATCGCCAAACAATTCGGTACACCGCAAGCCGCTGTTCGGGCGATTCAAGCGGGGGCGGACATGGTCCTGGTTGCCCACTCTCTTTCCGCACAACGATCCGCGATTGCGGCGGTGAAACAGGCAGTTCAAAGTGGGAAGATTTCCAAAGAGCGGATCGATGAGTCGGTTCGTCGCATTTTACGTCTCAAAGCGGAGCGGCTGGGCAAACATGCCGTCGCCAAACAAGTGTATGCGTACCCGGACGAAGCGGAACGGATGGTGGGAACGCCGCAGGCGGCCAGGCAAGCCGAGGCGGTTGCTGCACGCGCTGTCACTTTGGTGCAGGACCCAGACCGTCGTCTGCCCTTGCGCCCCGAGTGGTTACCGCGCGTGCTGGTGGTTTCACCCGAAAAACCGGTGGCCTTGAGCCGGCGGTTGTCCGATCAGGGATTTCGTGTGGAAACGTTGGGGATTGACGCCGATCCTCCAGTGGCTGAGCGTCAGCGGGCGGTGGAGAAAGCGAGGGTGGCGGATGCGGTGATTGTGGGGCTCACCGGTGCCGTATTGCACCCGCAGCAGGGGGCATTGGTCCGCCAGTTGGAGGAGACGGGAAAACCAGTTGTCGCTTTGGGCTTGAATACACCTTATGATGTGGCTGTATTGCTGAGAAACACGACGTACTTGGCATTGTATGGTTCCAACACGGTATCGTTGGACGCAGGTGTAAAGGCGCTGACGGGCCGGATCCCGCTGAGAGGGAGACTGCCGGTCTCCATACCCGGAAGGTATCCGGTGGGAGCCGGGATTCACATTGACCGCATGGCTCGACCGGGTCGTTAACGTTTTTCTTCTGAAATGTTGGGGAAAGAATGGGGCGAGGAGGGCAGTCCGATGTGGATTGCAATCAGTTTGATGATAATCGCGGTTTCGTTTTTGGTATTGGTCATTTTTTTGGTCATTTCCTTATTAAAATGGAATCGTGCGGTGGAATCGGTGGAAAAAGCTGTTCGACAAGTGGAGGAACAATTGTCGGAGACATTGCGGGAATCCCGGTCCACTATGCAGGAAGTGCGGATGTTGGCTGCCGATGTCCGTGAGAAGACCGACCGGATCGATCCGCTTCTTCGATCGCTCCACACCGCGGGGACCAGTTTGCAGGAGCTTTCAACCGGCCTTCACCAACAAGTGATATCGGTGCGTCGTCGTCTGGGCAGTGTATTATCTGTGGTGGGGGCTGTGTTGGAGTGGTTTCTTCAACGGCAGGGGCCCCGCGATAAATAATGCGGATTTGGCAGAGAGGAGTGTGGCCGATGGCGAAAGAAACGGGTGGAAGGAATTTTTTGTTGGGGGCGGTTGTAGGCGGTTTGATCGGAGCGGCTGCCGCCTTGTTGTTGACACCCAAAACCGGTCGAGAGATGCGGGAAGAGCTGGTCAAACGCTGGGATCTTGCCAAGGTGAAAGGACGGGAGTGGATGGAAGCAATAAGAGAACAGGCTGACATTACCCCGGAACAATGGGAGCAGGCCAAGGAAGTGGCCAGGTCCAAATGGATCGAATTGCGTACAACGGCAGATAACATGCGAAAGGATCGGATCTTGGTCGACATCCGTAAAACGGAAGAAGCATCGTCAGACACCCAAAAAGACGATTGATGGGGGAAAGATGATGAAGGGCGGAGCTCGTCTCCTGGCGGCGGCTTCCGGGCTAACCGGTGGCGAATAAATGGAAAAAGTTACAGGTTATTGCGGATCAGCGGGCGGGTAATAAACCATCAGTGCTGTCGACGGACAAGCCCCAGGACGCACCGGATTCCAGAGACTCCTGATAAGGGCGTGTCTAACCCGTTTGGACAAATCATATATATGGGACAAAAAGGTCCAAACGAGGTATGATAATGAATAAAGAAATTGTGTACGCGCTGCTGGCGGCGCTTAGTTTCGGGATCGCGCCCGTTTTTGAAAAGTTGGGGTTGGCTCGGACCGATCCCACCTTGGCGCTGTTCGTCCGCGCGTCGGTCACAACGGTGTTGGTCACGTCGTTTCTGGTGACTTCCGGCAAGGCACACCTATTTCGATCCACCGACGTCCATTCTCTGGTGTTTGTCGTGCTCGGCGGTATATTTGGTGTGCTGTTCGCCCAGTTTTTTTATTTTAAAGCCCTGCAATACGGGGAGATCGGTCGTGTCATGCCGATTGTGGGCGGTTTCCCCGTTATCGCCTATTTCTTTTCTATTTTCGTCTTTGGCGAATCGGTCACCCTAACCAAGTTGATGGGTATTGTGTTGGTGGTGGCAGGGGTGCTGTTGTTGGGAGACACCAAAGGATCTTAATGCGGAAAGGATGGAGGAAATGAGCGAGTTGCCGTTGATTACATCGGAGGAACAATGGGAGTCTTGGTTGGAAGAATCCCGGAAACAGCCGCTTTTGTTGTTGAAACACAGTACCCAATGCCCGATCAGTGCCGAAGCATTTGAAGCGTTTCGCACTTTTGCCAGCACCTCGCAGGCCAAATCCGTTCGTATAGGCGTGGTCACCGTAATCGAACATCGTCCAGTCTCCAACGCCATCGCTGAACGGCTGCAAGTCAAACATGAATCACCGCAAGCGCTGCTCATTAAGGATGGAAAAGCAGTCTGGCACGCTTCTCATTGGAACGTGACGCAAGAAAGTCTGGCACAAGCAGTAGCCGCACACACCTGAAAATTTAGGTACTAACGGGAGAATGGGGAACAGAGGAGGTTGTCATGAGCTCAAAGGAAATGCGAGTCTCTTCACGGAAGTTGGTGGCGGATGACTTTATGGAGCGCCTGCAACAACACCGGCGTTACCTGTATCATATCGCCTACCGACTGACGGGAAACCCCGAAGACGCCAAAGACCTGACGCAGGAGACGATCTGGCAGGCACATCGCAAATCCAATAAATACGTATATGAAAAGTCGCTGAAAGCATGGTTGCGTACGATGATGACCAATCGTTTCCGGGACCAAAAACGGAAAAAAAGTTTGAAGTTGGTCGCGCTGGAAGACGCGTTTATACATTCAGAACCTCCTCCGACCACCAGCATGGCCTCGGTGGAGGAGCAAGTGGAACAGCGTTTGCTTCTGGAACGGGTGAAAGAGGAGATTCAAAATCTACCCGAGATTTATCGTCGCGTGATCGTATTGCGTCATTTTTACTCCCTGTCATATACTGAGATCAGTAAAGAATTGGAGATCCCGGAGGGAACAGTCAAAACACAGCTGTTTCGTGCGCGGAAGATGTTGAAAGAGCGATTGTCGAAAAAAGAGTAAGGAGTGGACGCGGGCGATGTCTTGCAGGGACATGGATCAGCTCATTCAGCTATACGTGGACCGGGAAATCGAGGAAGCCGACCGTATGCGTCTGAAGTCCCACGTAGCGGAGTGTGCTGATTGCAAACGGGACCTGCAGGATATGATCGCACTGGTCGACACGCTGGAAAACATCCGGATCAAAGCCCGGGCTCCCCATTCAGCAGGCGGGCTCTCGCTGTTCAGATGGGTGGCGGTGGGCATATCGATATTCCTGTTGGCCTATATTCCGTATCACGGTGATCATGACCAAGCACCCGTATCATCCCTTTCCGTGTCTTCCATCAGTGTAGCGCAGAATGGAGATGAGAAAACGGTTGACCCCGAATACACCATCTTGGCGACATCTGCCGATACCATCCGTATCCCGCATCGGGATACCGTTCGGATTCTCACACCGGATCAATGGCCGACTCGTATCTCATCCGCGACGGCTCTGGTGTATCCCGGCGCTTTGCGTTTCCTGATTGAACAGACGGGATCGGATTGGTACAAGCAAGTGGACCGGTTGATTTTGATCAAAGTGCCCGATGCTGACACATTGCAGATGCTGTTGAAACGCGTGGGAGAAGAATGGGATGGATTCACGGGCCATGATACCGTCCAGTTTCCCACTTCTGTCGTCATTACGCCGGGGGAACGGCCCAAGGTGCAATTTTTCTCCTCTCCTGCCCAGGACCAAGATATCTTACAATGGGCAAATCATTTAATCCGTAATCATTGATTCGATTTTTCTTACGCCCATTTCTCTGGTCTGGGGTGACATCCCGCCTCCTTATGCGCTATAATAAGCGAAAATTTTTCATAAGGGATGGGTGGGGAGAGTATTGAGTCACCAACAGATTGAAAAGTTGAGGCAGAAGCTGGACGAGATCAACTTGCAACTGCTTCAAATCATCAATGAACGTGCGTCAGTGGTGAAGGAAATCGGGGAAATCAAAAAACGATACGGTGTTCAAAAGTTCGATCCGATTCGGGAAAAAGACATGTTGGAACGGATTGTGCAACATAACGAGGGACCGTTTGACGACAATACCGTCCGCCATCTGTTCAAGCAGATTTTCAAAGCTTCCTTGAGCCTGCTGGAAGATGACCACAAAAAGGCATTGTTGGTCAGCCGGAAGCGCCAGTCGAAAGACACCGTCGTCATGGTGGGCGATTTTCCGGTCGGCGGGGAGCGAAACGTCATGGTGGCGGGACCTTGCTCGGTTGAATCAGAGGAACAAGTTCGGCAAGTGGCGCAGACGATGCGCAAACTGGGGATTCGCCTCATCCGTGGCGGTGCGTACAAACCGCGTACGTCTCCCTACGACTTTCAGGGCTTGGGAGAAGAGGGATTGAAAATCCTGCGCCGGGTGGCGGATGAATTCGGCTTAAAAGTGGTCAGTGAAATTGTTCACCCGGCCGATATCGAGATGGCGACTCAGTATGTAGATGTGATCCAGATCGGTGCACGCAATATGCAGAACTTTGAGCTCTTGAAAGCGGCAGGCTCTGTTCGTAAGCCCGTGTTGTTGAAACGTGGCTTGGCGGCGACACTGGAGGAATTCCTGTTTGCGGCAGAATATATTGTCTCCCGCGGCAACACACAGGTGATCCTATGCGAACGCGGCATTCGTACTTATGAGAAATGGACGCGAAATACGCTGGACATTTCGGCTGTTCCCATTTTGAAACAAGAAAGCCATCTGCCCGTGTTGGTGGACATCAGTCACTCCACCGGCCGGCGTGATATCCTGTTGCCTATCGCCAAAGCGGCATTAGCTGCGGGAGCGGATGGGATCATGGTGGAGGCGCATCCAGAGCCTTCGGTAGCGTTGTCGGATGCGCAACAGCAAATCAATCTCGCGCAACTGGAAGAATTGCTGAAACAATTGCGTCAAACGTACGATTTAGTGTGAAATCATCACTCCTGGTTGCACGTGAAGGGTGGCCGAAGTCAAGAACCACATTATCGACAGTTTGGGGAGAAATGGGGCTTCCGTCTCCATTTCTCCTTTTTTTGCGTTACAATGTGGTTAAAAAGGAAAAAGGGGGCGAATCAGGTGAGTCAAAGCGAATGGATGCAGGCTGTTCAGAATGAACAGATGTGGTTATATGAAGTTGCGGCTGGACGGATGACGCAGGATGACTGGTTTATCCATATGGCGAAAAACGGAACCCCCCTGCGTACGCTGATGCTGGCAACGGAACAGGGAGGAAGTGAAAAACCCGTTTTGGCTCCGGGTCCCTCACCGCAAAACAAACGACTGGTGTTGGTGATGGTTCCGGAAGCTTTGCAAGCGATCCGATTGCAAACACCGGGATCGCCCCGGCTGATGGCAGAATCTGCTTGGACTTTGGTCCCCAAAACGCTGCGCGCTGGTCACGACGGCTTTGTGGTGAATCCCGGACATCCCACCCGAATGACATTGGACCGTGGCACGGCCGCTCGGTTGTGGAGGGAATATGCTGTATCGCAACTGGGCCGCAAAGGCGGTGGCTGGGTGCCGGTAAGGGATGAGCAGATGTTGTTGGTGGAGTATGCCAAGAATACATACACGGTCGCGGTTTATGCGACGGAGGAAGATTGCGAGCAGATCAGCCGCCAATGCGGTGGAACGACGACGTTTATACCGTGGTCCCGAATTGCCCGGCGCTGTCAGGAGATAGGGGCTGAGGCGCCATATTTGCAGTTTGGTTATCCCGAACAGGTGATGTTGGAAGCCCGGCATATGGAAGCATTAATCCGACTAAGCGACGATACGCCACTATCACAACAAACACCATCGCCGACCCCGACGCCTTCCGCCACTCCCACAGCTTCCCAGACCGCTGCCGTGCAAGCCGAAGAATCGACCGCTTCCGCTCAAGAAGGATTACAAGCGTTGGAACAGGCGATTCGTCAGGGTCAAGGGATTGCCAACGGTTGGGAAGTGTGCCGTGCCTTGGCGGAATTGCAGTCCGTCTGGGTGATTGTCGGTAGTCGGGGCGAATTGGTGCCGTTGACACAGGACAGTGGTCAGCTTATGATCGACTTGTTCACATCAGAATCTCATGCGATGTCTTTGTTGGAGGATTGGAAACAAAAACATCCCGATGCGCCGCCGCTTACGCCTCGTTTGGTGCCGGCTCGTCCGCTATTTGAGGCGTGGGCGCCCAAAACACCGGTGGTATGGATCAATCGCGGCACTCCACAAGCATGGACGAGCGTGACGGGGGAAACCTTGCCATATGTGCTGCAAATGTCTGACTCCTGAAAAAAGAAAAAAGAGCCGAGGTGACACCGGTTCTTTTTTTGATTTCCGGATAAGCTAATGAGGAAACAAGTGGGATTCCATGAAAATGCGTGAGATCCTGTGGTAAAATATGATCTTAAGATAGAGGACGATCATCACCATGAATGGGACGGTTTCCATCGAAAGGAAGCCGCTCCCGCGGCGATGTTGGATAAACGGAACGTGAAAAAATGTAAATTGGGTGTGGAAGATACAATGGGGAAGAAACGAGAAGCAGTTACCATTTATGATGTGGCACGGGAAGCCGGTGTATCAATGGCAACGGTTTCGCGTGTGGTCAATGGAAATCCCAATGTGAAACCCGCTACAAGAAAAAAGGTGTTGGAAACGATCCGCAATTTGGGATATCGCCCCAATGCAGTCGCGCGGGGATTGGCTAGCAAACGGACGACTACCGTAGGGGTGATCATCCCCGACATTTCCAACGCATTTTTTGCCGAGTTGACGCGGGGCATTGAGGATATCGCCAACATGTATCATTACAACATCATCCTGAGTAACTCGGACAACAAAAAGGAAAAAGAATTGCAACTGATCGAGACGTTTTTGGAAAAACAGGTGGACGGTTTGTTGTTCCTCGGCAGTGAAGTGACGGATGAGCATCGGCAGGTCTTTGCCGAAGCACATGTGCCCATCGTATTGGCGGGAACGCAAGATCCTGTCGGTGACCGCCCGTCTGTGGTCATCGATCAGGTGCAGGCAGCCAAGGAAGCGACTACGGCGCTGATCCGGGAAGGACACGAACGCATCGGCTTGATCGGCGGTCCGCTGACCGATCCGGTTAATGGTTATTCCCGTTACTTGGGCTACAAACAGGCATTGGAAGAGAATGGCTTGCCCTTCAAAGAGGAATGGGTCCGCATCGGCGACTATCGTTACCGCTCCGGTTTGGAAGCGATGCGCAGCCTCCTGGAAAGCGAACAACCACCTACCGCTGTATTTGCCTGCAGTGATGAAATGGCTGTAGGAGCTTTACATGCAGTGCAGGATGCCGGTCGATCTGTTCCAGAAGACGTCTCCATTATCGGTTTCGATGATATTCCGCTGGCCACGCAAGTGCGCCCGTTGTTGAGCACGGTGGCCGTGCCGATGTATGACATCGGTGCAGTGGCCATGCGCTTGTTGACCAAGTACATGAACGACGAGCCGGTGGAGAGTCCGCAGGTGGTTTTGCAATATCGGTTGGAGCTGCGCAATTCCACTCGCATTCAAGAACTGTGAAAATTGACGGGAGAGAGGAGAGCGTCCATTGACAATTGGCGTGATCGGGGCGATGGAGGAAGAGGTCGCCCTGTTTCTGGAGGAAATGGAAACGGAACAAGTAGAAGAGTATGCTGGCATCCGTTATCACCGGGGTCGATTGGCCGGTGCAGACGCCGTAGTGTGCAAGTCAGGCGTGGGCAAAGTGAATGCGGCGATCTGCACGCAAATCCTGATCGACCGATTCAATGTGAAAGCGATCGTTTTTACCGGTGTGGCGGGGGCATTGCACCCGGATCTGGACATCGGGGATTTGGTGATTTCCACGTCATGTCAACAACATGATATGGATGTCACGGCGTTGGGTTTTGCCCCCGGTCAAATCCCGTTCCAGGCGGTCTCGGTCTTTCCCGCCGATGAACGTTTGATACGGTTGGCTGAGGAAGCGGCCCGACGGGCGGCAGATGTCAAAACGGTCAAAGGAAAAGTGTTGTCCGGTGATCAATTCATCTCCAGCTCGGAAAAAGTGGCCGAACTGCGCGAAAAATGGGAGGGCGTCTGCGTGGAGATGGAAGGGGCCGCTGTGGCCCACGTTTGCTACGCAAACCGAGTTCCCTACGTCGTGATCCGCTCCATGTCCGACAGGGCGGATCATTCGGCCAACGTCAACTTTGCCGAATTTACGAAGCTGGCCGCTGAACGATCCTGCGCAATCGTGCGGGAGATGTTGAACCGGTGGAACGGATAGAATGTCCCGGGAAATAGAACTGCTGGCCAGTAAGAGATCCTGTTGACAAACTGTCGTTCACGAGCGAAAGCCGTCTTTCTTCCGAGCGACTTTAACGGAAGAATGCGGAGCCGAGGGCGGGAGACGGATTGCAATGACTGAATATGCAGGGGCGATGTTTTTCGGGTGAGCGATCTTCAGGAGCCCGGCAAAGCAGAGGAACGGACCACGGGGAGAACCGCGGGCTAGGGTGGTCTGGTGAATCTGTGAGGGAGCAAATGCTTTCCCAGGTGAGCGAAGACCCGGAAAGCGTAGGAAAGAAATCGCGGGCAACTTTCTCTAAGCGAAGCGTATTTTGCCCGCATCTTGCGTTCCGGGTCGAAACAAGCATTTGTTGCTTCCTTGCAGGGCGACTGGCGGAGCGAGCCGGAAAAACAAGCGCAATATAACTAGAATATACGGGTTGATCGATTTTTGAAATAAGCTCTGGTCAAAAAGTTACAACCGCCTGCCCATAGAAGGTCGGCGGTTGTTGTATTATTATGTGACTTGACCCACACGGCTGAATTACCAGAGGCACTCCCTTTGGTCGATCGTCGCTTTCGTTTCAGGTGGCGTGGCAACCCACATCCATGATTCTGAGTGATTTAAGTTTGACGAGTTTTCTCTCGTGATCATCCCAACGCTGAAAGGCTGGGTTTTTCCACTTGCTCTTTCTAAATTGCGAATGTTTCAATCTATGTTATAATAGTGGATAATGAAGGCGTTTTCACGAGGGTCGACGAAACAAGGAGGGCAGAAAATGAAAATGATGGAGACAGAACGCCTGGCTGTGACGGTGAAGGAAGCCAACCTGCCAGACTACGAAAAGACCGCTCGCGAATTTGATTGGAAGGAAGCAGAAAAGGCCTTTTCCTGGTACGAGACGGGTAAGGTGAACGCTGCTTACGAGGCGATTGATCGTCACGCCGAGTCAGAAGAAAGAAAAAACAAATTGGCGCTGATCTACAGCGATCCCGACCGTGAGGAGCGCTATACCTTTGCTGAGATGAAGGAGCAATCCAATCGTTTTGGAAACGTACTCCGAAAAATCGGTGTTCAAAAGGGAGACCGTGTCTTCATCTTCATGCCCCGCACTCCGGAATTATATTTTAGCTTTTTGGGAGCGATCAAAATCGGGGCTATCATAGGCCCATTGTTTGAAGCTTTTATGGAGGCTGCTGTTCGTGATCGGTTGGAAAACAGCGAAGCGGTCGCCCTGGTGACGACTCCTGCTTTGTTGCCGCGTGTTCCGGTGGATGAGCTGCCAGCACTCAAGCACATCATACTGGTGGGGGCGCAGGGGGAACTGCCGGAGGGCTATTATGATTTTCACAAGGAAATGGCAAGTGCCTCACCGGAACTGGACATTGAGTGGGTAGACCGCGAGGACGGGATGCTGATTCACTACACTTCCGGGTCGACCGGGAAACCCAAGGGAGTGTATCATGTCCATAATGCCATGATCCAGCATTACCAGACAGGCAAATGGGTGCTGGATTTCAAAGAGGACGACGTGTATTGGTGCACAGCGGACCCCGGTTGGGTGACGGGTACATCCTACGGCATCTTCGCCCCGTGGCTCAACGGGGTCACCAACGTCGTGCGTGGCGGACGTTTCAGCCCGGATGATTGGTACCAGACGATTGAAAAGTACCGGGTGACCGTGTGGTATAGTGCGCCGACGGCTTTCCGTATGTTGATGGCGGCGGGGGACGATGTGGTAAAAAAATACGACCTCTCCTCCCTGCGCCATGTACTGAGCGTGGGTGAGCCGCTGAACCCCGAAGTGATCCGTTGGGGGATGAAGGTGTACAATCAACGGATCCACGACACATGGTGGATGACCGAGACCGGCGCCATTTTGATCGCCAACTACCCGTCGATGGAGATCAAGCCAGGCTCCATGGGACGGCCGATTCCCGGCGTGCAGGCGGCGATCATCGACGACAATGGCAACGAATTACCGCCCTACCAGATGGGGAATCTGGCCATCCGCACACCGTGGCCGTCCATGATGCGCGCCATTTGGAAAAACCCGGAGAAATACCAAGAGTATTTCCGCATTCCGGGATGGTACATCTCAGGTGACTCCGCCTACATGGACGAAGAGGGATATTTCTGGTTCCAGGGACGATTGGATGACGTGATCGTCACCGGCGGAAAAAATGTGGGACCGTTCGAAGTGGAAAGCAAGCTGGTGGAACATCCGGCGGTGGCGGAGGCGGGTGTCATCGGGAAACCGGATCCCGTCCGGGGACAGATCATCAAGGCGTTTGTGGCACTCCGGGCGGGATATCAGCCCTCGGAAGAGCTGAAAGAGGAGATCCGGACATATGTGAAGGAGAAATTGGCGGCTCACGCGGCCCCGCGCGAAATCGAATTCAAGGACAAACTGCCTAAAACGCGCAGTGGAAAGATCATGCGCCGTGTGCTCAAAGCTTGGGAATTGGGATTGCCCACCGGCGACCTGTCAACGATGGAAGACTGAGAGGAGAAGCGGAAAGAGCCCCGGGTAAAAACCCGGGGCTTTTTGATGGAAACGAGGAACACCGTGTTAATTACTCAAGAGACTGGAAGCTTTTGCGGGGCGAGCGACATTTGAGCACAGTGATTAGAGTGCTTTAGGGCGTGGGTGAGCACCAGAATCCAAACGAATGTAACAGAGACGTTCCCAATCGATCAAATGGATCTGTGGCGATGCTGCCCATTTCCTCGACGCATGGGAGCTTCGGGCAGGGAGAACGTTGCAGTGCATGCGCGCGTGGTGTGGGGGCGGAGTTTCCCACGTCGTTGACGGCTGTGACGGTATACCATCGATTACTACTGCCCGGCAGTCGGCGTATTCAGGGAACGGGTGTGCGGTGTTAACGCAATCAGCCGAAAGGGTCCGCTCGACGGCAAGCGTGCCGCCATTTTACGTTTATATTTAGTATATTTCGTCATTTTTCAGCGCGCCCAGGGCGACAAAACGTTCGCCCTTGGGTTGAAGATTGGGGTCAGCCTGCATGATTGCCTTGAAATAAGTGGCCCATGCTTCCTTCGCGACTGTATCGTTATACATCTTTTTGTTGTAGTCGTATCCGACCCATACGCCCAACGCCACGCGGGGGGAATATCCAATAAACCATACGTCGTATTTATTTTGCGTGGTTCCCGATTTGCCGGCGATGTCGTAACCGCGGATCCGTTGACCGATCAGTTTTCCTGTGCCGTTTTTGATCACATCTCGCAACATGTCAGTGGTAGTGTAAGCAGCATTCGGAGAATAAACCTGTACCGGATTCTGTTTGTGTTCATACACCACTTTCCCGGAGGAGTCGGTGATTTTTTGAATCATGTACGGCTCGTTGAATTGACCGTGATTGGCCAGAGCCGCATATCCCGCAGTCATGCGCTGTACCGTGAATCCGTAGGTAAGCCCGCCAATGGCGGAAGCTTCTCCGTCGTACGGATGGAAGCGGAAGCCCATTTTCTCCAAATAGCTAAAGGCGCGCTCCTTTCCTACCATCCTGAACACCTTGATGGCCGGGATGTTGAGTGATTGGGCCAATGCTTGGCGGGCCGTCACGTCACCCGCATATTTTTTGTTGGCGTTTCGATAGGTTTTTCCTGTACCGTCCGCTGCTTTCAGTTCTTCATCTTTGATCTTCGTGTCTGGTGTGATCAGACCGAGATCGAGCGCCGGTCCGTAATCCAACAAGGGTTTTATCGTAGAACCGGGTTGACGCGGATAGTCCAGCGCGTGATTCACATTGGTCTCCCGTCCGCCGACGAATGCCAGCAACGCCCCCGTTTTCACATCGATCAACGTGGCGCCGACCTGTTGCAGTTGGTTCTTTTTCACGACCAATTTTCGGTGGCCTTTAGGCCCCTCCCACACCCGAATGTCGGCCGGACGAGCGAACGGTATCCGCTTGGTGGCCTGTTCCATCGTATCCAACAGGTTTTTGTCAAGGGTCGTTTGGATATGGTATCCACCCGTCAACACCCGTTTTCGGTATTCTTCCATTGTGGCCCAATACTTGCCCTGCTTTTTCAGCTGAGCCGGATCCAGACCATCTACCTTCATGAGAGCTTCAGCCGCTTGTTTTTCGACCGCGTCCATCACATACCGGTACTTCTCATATGCGCTGGGTTTCGGTTTGGCCAGTGAGGCCTGCAGATTAAACGCCAACGCTTGGTCGTATTCCTTCTTGGTGATCTTGTGGGTTTTCAGCATCCGGTTCAGTACAACCTTCATGCGCTTTTCCCCGGCTTTCAGTGTGGAACCGTCGTCAGCGAAGAACGGGTTGTATGCGTTGGGCCGTTGGACCATCCCCGCTATGTAGGCGGCTTGTGCCAAATTGAGATCTTTGGCGCTGACGTCAAAGATCCCCTTAGCCGCAGCTTCTACTCCCAACATATTGCGGCCGTTGGGATCTTTTCCGTAGTATGTGCTGTTCAAATACGCGTTTAGGATGTCCTTTTTGCTGAACATCCTTTCCATGCGTAACGCGATGAAGATTTCCCGCGCCTTGCGCTCATGGGTTTGCGATTGGTCTTGCAAAATGGTGTTTTTGACGACCTGCTGCGTAATCGTGCTGCCGCCGGTAGTCACCGAGCTGTGCAACGCCTGCTGCAGGGCTGCTCGGAAAAGCGCTTTGGGAACAACCCCGTGATGTTGGTAGAACTGTTGATCTTCCGTTGCAATGAAGGCCTTGATCAGATAGGGGCTCACTTGCTCCACAGTGACTAATTTCCGATTTTCGTCCCCCCTGAGTTGTCCGATCAGTTGCCCATCACGGAAAAACGCTTGGCTGTTTTGAGACCATCCCGATAATTTCTTCTCAAAGTCGGCCTTGCTCAGCACTGGTTGATCTTTGACCAGCGAGGCGACATAACCCGCGACGACACCTGCGGCACCAACCGACAACGTGAGCACCAGGATCAGAGCGAAAAATAAAGTATAGAGAAAGCCCTTGAAAATCCGGAACCCCAGCGACCTTCTTTTTTCCGCCGGGGATGAAGGAGAACCACGGTGTTCCATCGCTTGATACCCTCCTCATTTAACGGTAATATTATAACACAGGCATTGTTTGGGAGGATCATTGAAATCTTCGACAAAATCGCGTCAATTAGCGACGCGCGTCCATCAGATAACAGTGATGAACAGGACGAGTAGCCGGCGGATCGGACCCGACAGAGAGCTGGTGGTTGGTGTGAACCAGCGGTTCCCGCCGTGCGAATTACACCTGGGAGCTTCGCATGAGGCCATGGACTGATGATGGTCGTTCGGACAATGGATGGACCAGACAGGTCCTGGGCTTCGTGCGACGGGGTGACTTGCCCGTTATCCAAACGAGCGGAAAGCAGAATTGCTTTCAAAAAGGGTGGTACCGCGGGTAAACCTCGTCCCTTGAGGATGGGGTTTTTTTATGTTAACGAAGAAGGAAGGGATGGAAATGAGTACGACGGAGATCAAACCGGAAGTTCAACGGGAGATCGATCGGCAATTGGCTGTCATCCGCCGCGGTGTGGCCGAGATTATTCCGGAGGAAGAATTGAAGGAAAAGCTGCGTCAATCCATTGAAACCAACCGGCCGCTCAAGGTGAAATTGGGATTGGACCCCACCGCGCCGGATATCCACATCGGTCATACGGTGGTATTGCACAAGCTGCGTCAGTTCCAGGAGCTGGGCCACATCGTCCAATTGGTGATCGGCGACTTTACGGGACGGATCGGTGATCCGACGGGAAAATCGGAGACACGGCGCCAGTTATCGGAAGAAGAGGTGAAGGCAAATGCCCGAACCTATACCGACCAATTGTTCAAGGTACTGGATCAATCCAAAACGGAAATCCATTTCAACAGTACGTGGCTGTCGCCGATGACATTTGCAGAAGTAGCTGAACTGGCCGCCAAATGCACAGTTGCCCGGATGCTGGAGCGGGACGATTTCTCCAAGCGGTATCACAGCGGCCAGGCGATCAGCGTGCATGAATTTTTCTATCCGCTGATGCAGGGTTATGATTCGGTCGCGCTGAAAAGCGACATCGAACTGGGGGGAACGGACCAAAAGTTCAACCTGCTGATGGGCCGTCAACTCCAACGAGAATACGGTCTGCCCGAACAAGTAATCATGATGATGCCGTTGTTGGAGGGCTTGGACGGCGTCAAAAAGATGAGCAAAAGTTTGGGTAACTACATCGGCATCCAGGAACCGCCGCAGGAAATTTACGGAAAAGCCATGTCCATCCCCGACGAATTGATGGTGAAATACTTCGAGTTGGCGACTGATCTGTCCAATGAAGAGTTGGAGAAGCTGAAAAAAGGGCTGGCCGACGGAACCATTCATCCACGGGACGCCAAAATGAAGCTGGCCCATACCCTGGTACGCATGTATCACGGACGGGAGGCCGCTGATGAGGCTGAACGCCATTTCCGCCAAGTGTTTCAGCAAAATGCCTTGCCGGAGGATATCCCTGAAGTGACGATCGCGGCGGGTCAACTTCAAGACGGCAAGATTTGGGTGGTGCAACTGCTTTCCACCTTGGAGCTGGTTGCGTCGAATGGAGAAGCGCGTCGGATGATCCAGCAGGGTGCGGTTCGCGTCAACCAGGAAAAAGTGACAGATGTCGATCAGCATCTTCCCGTTGAAGATGGTATGGTGGTACAGGTGGGAAAACGCAAATTTGCTAAAGTGAAGTTGGTTTAACAAAAACGGGCCCGATTTTCTCGTTTCAGGATTTGCATCACACAACGAGAAACCGGGCCCCCATGTACTTTTGTCAACATCCTGCCAAGATCGTTTTCAACATTTAAGCGCAAGATGCGGGTAACGTACGCTTCGCTTCAAAAAGTTTGTTCGAAGATGAGAGTAGCAAGGCGGAAACGGATTGCGCTCTTTCGGTGCGATGGTGGGACACGACCGTATTGTCAAAACGTGTCCAAACCGGCTTGCTGCAACAAATCATTGCCGATTTCCACCAGTTGATCAGCAACCACTTCAGGTTCCTGCAACAGGTAAAAGTGGCCGACTTTTGTGTCGATACAGCGCCAGCCTGCTTGCTCTGCGATTTGGCGTTGCGATTCGTAGTGTTCCGTCCATTTCCAGTAGACGCAAGGATGATCAGGCCAACCGTCTGGTACGGGGATGGCCTCTTCGTACATGGCGAGCGGCGTCGCGTACAATTGGGCCACAAAGGCGCGACGGACGGAAGGTGCCGGGATCGCCGTCTTCAGATCATCTTCGGTCCACGGTGGAATCATGCCGTCCCGTGCTTGCCGGCGGAATTCGTCCGCCGCTTCTTTTGTATTGTACAAATCCAATCGGCTTTTCCCGTCTTGAGGAATGAGAGCGTCGACAAAAATGGACCCAATCACCGGTTGTTGGATGGCGTCGGCCACAGCCGGGATCAGCACGCCTGCACCGCTGTGTGCCGCCAGAATGATCGGCTCTTTGGGCGTGAGATGTTCCAAGGCCGTCACGACTTGATCCACATGTTGTTTCCAATACGGGGGTTCGTCTTTTCGATGCCGCAAAATCGGAACGATGGCGGGAATCTTCCGCTGTTTCAACACTTGCGCGACCCAGTTCCAGGTGGCAGGGCCGACGAAGGGACTGTGCAACAGCAAAAAAGTGGCCATGATATCACCCCATAATGGATGATTTGTAAAGAAAAACCACTCCATCCAAAACGAATGGAGTGGCGTGGCAAAAGAGGATTAACGGGAGTAGAACTCCACGATCATCCGCTCGTTGATTTCCGCCGGAAGTTCGGAACGCTCAGGCAGACGTTTGTAGGTGCCTTCCATTTTGCTTTCGTCGAACTCGAGATATTCCGGCAGGAATTGTCGGTCTTCCAGCGCTTCTTTGACCACTTGCAGGTTGCGGCTCTTTTCGCGCAGGCCGATTACGTCGCCCACCTGTACTTGATAGGACGGACGGTCCACTTTTTTCCCGTTGACCGTGATGTGCCCATGCACCACCAATTGCCGCGCTTGTGCACGGGTACGAGCGAAGCCCAGGCGATACACCAAGTTGTCCAGGCGAGATTCCAGCAACTTCAGGAAGTTCTCACCGTGAACCCCTTTCATTTTGCCTGCACGGTCAAAGAGGTTGCGGAATTGCTTTTCGTTCAGACCGTACATCAGACGCAGTTTTTGTTTTTCCTGCAACTGAAGGCCGTATTCGCTCAGCTTCCGGCGTTGTCCCGGACCATGTTGACCCGGCGGGTACGGCCGTTTCAACTCTTTTCCGGTTCCGGACAGAGAGATGCCGAGACGACGGCTCAGTTTCCAACGAGGTCCAGTATAACGTGCCATACTGAAGCTCCCCTTTCATCATTTGCGTTGGAATGCAAATGACGGGATGGCTGGTCCGCGAAGTTGCCCGTACTTTCCGGATAGCGGCGAAAAGCCGGACATCCGTGAAAACGTTGCAGCCGCGATTCACGGAGCGAACCAGTGAGGGTGATCCATCACCATCACTTTGCGTGCTATCCTCAAACCCCAGGGAGATTTGAGCCATACAAAGTCTTATTATAAAACATATGCAGCAAAAGTCAATGAGAAAGCGATCAAACCTTGGAACCGGGAGACGCAGGACGGGGGCAATTACGTTTCGCTTAGAGAAAATGGCCCGAGAAAATGAATTCCTGCGATTTCGGTAGGTAATTGCTCGCTTGAGAATGGTCTGCTGCTCTTAAATGAATCAAGCAACGCTTGAACGTATGATCGTTAGGCTGAAGCAAGCCACTTCCAGGCTGTCTATTGATCTGAAACATCATCATTCCGGTTCGTCTCATCTTCCGCTTGTTCTTGCCCCGCGTTGATATGCCAAGTCTTTCTTCTCCTTTTCTTCTCCAGCACTTCCTCCGGAAATTTGGCCGGCGGTCGAGCGAGCAGATAGTAGATCGGCATCCCCTTGGCGACGAACTTTTCTTCATACTCGGTCATGATGTTGCCTTCGCTGTAGGGGCTCCGATGCAGGTCTTCACTCTGCTCCAGCACCGTATAACCGCATACGGCGAGCTCCTCCAGCGTAAACTCGTACAAGGACCGGTGATCGGTTTTGAGCAACAGCTCCCCCTCCGGTCCCAGGATCTTCTGGTATTGGGCCAGAAAATCGCGGTGCGTCAGCCGACGTTTGGCATGCCTTTTTTTGGGCCACGGATCGCTGAAATGCAGATAAAAACGGGCCACTTCCCCTCTGTCGAACACCTCGTCCAGTTCCGCGATATCCATCCAAAGAAAATGGAGATTGGAGCAGTCCTGTTCATCCGCTTTTTTGAGCGCCTGCATCAGGACCTCCTCAACGCGTTCGACTCCGATCCAATGAAAGTTGGGCTTTACGGAGCAGATGGTGGATAAAAATTTTCCTTTGCCGGTGCCCAACTCAACATGGAGCGGGCGATCGTTCTGGAGGAATGTGCGCCATTGTCCGCGCAGTTGCTTCGGGTCGTTGATGACCCGTGGATGTTGACGTACAAATTCCTTTGCTTCCGGTTTTCTTCTGAGTCTCATGGTATCCCTCGTTATGTGTTCGTAGTATTGCCGATGATCCCGAAGGTGGCCTCCGGTGACTCCCTATCTATTATAGCCACGAGCAGGTAAGAGACCAACCGAAACGGGCGGATTTCTCCTCACATTCCAGACTTTTCCCTCCGGTCAGGAAGACATGATGTTTATTTTTGGATCATACAAACGGTTGCATCTTTGCGCATCATTTTTTATGCTAGAAGTGGAGAAAACGTTTTCGTTATAGCGAAAGGTGTGTCTTTTTCGAAAACGGTTCATCAACCCACAGTTATCTTAAAATTCACTTAAGATCTGCTCGCTATGCTCAATCACTACATACAAAGGGGGAAACGCTGTGAAACTCGGTGTGTTCACGGTCTTGTTTTCGCAGATGTCGTTGGAGGAAATGCTCGATTACGTCAAAGCAGCCGGACTGGATGCAGTGGAGATCGGGACAGGCAATTACCCGGGAAATGCGCACTGCAATCCGGATGAGCTGCTGGAAGACAAAGCAAAATTACGCGCCTTCAAGAAAGCGATTTCAGACCGTGGTCTGATTATCAGCGGGCTAAGCTGTCACGGTAATCCATTGACACCCGAGAAAGCGTTTGCACAACAATCCCATGACACGTTTGTGAAAACGGTTTTGCTGGCAGAAAAGCTGGAAGTGCCGGTCGTCAACTGTTTTTCCGGTACCCCCGGCGCTTACGAAGGAGCCAAGATGCCCAGTTGGCCCGTGGCACCCTGGCCCAATGAGTACCGTGAGATCCTGGAATGGCAGTGGAAGGAGAAGTTGATTCCTTATTGGCGAGAGTGGGGAAAATTTGCTGAAGAGCACAAGGTGAAGATTGCTTTGGAACTGCATGGCGGGTTTTTGGTCCACACCCCTGCCACATTGTTGAAACTGCGTGAAGCGGTGGGAGAGGTAATCGGGGCCAACCTGGATCCCAGCCATTTGTGGTGGCAAGGCATCGATCCGGTAGCTGCGGTGAAAATCCTGGGGAAAGCGGGCGCCATTCACCATTTCCATGCCAAAGACACCTACATCGATCCTGACAATGTCAATATGTACGGGCTTACGGACATGCAATCGTATGCCAACATGCAGGAGCGGGCCTGGATTTTCCGAACCGTCGGCTATGGTCACGATCTGAAAACCTGGGCAGACATCCTGAGCGCCTTGCGAATGGTAGGTTACGATTACGTCGTCAGTATCGAGCATGAAGATGCGCTCTTGTCAGTAGAAGAAGGCTTCCAGAAAGCAGTGGAAAACCTGAAACGGGTGTTGCCGAAGGAACAATTGACGGATATGTGGTGGGTATAAGGCTGGTCCATCGTGCACCTAAAGACACTTAAGGAGGGGTTGAAACATGACCAAGATTCGAGTGGGCGTGATCGGTTGCGGAAGCATAGCCAAGTATCGTCATATTCCGGAATACGCTGAAAATCCCCATGTGGAACTGGTTGCATTTTGTGATGTGGTAGAAGAGAGGGCGAAAGCATTCGCCGATCAATATGGCGGCAAGGTATACACCGATTATCGGGAGTTGCTGAAGGATGCTACGATCGATGCCGTCAGCATTTGCACGCCCAACGTGGAACACGGTCCGATGACGATCGCGGCGGCACGCGCGGGGAAACATGTATTGTGTGAGAAGCCGATGGCCACGTCCAGCGAGGAAGCCCAAACGATGATCGATGCAGCACGGGAAAATGGCGTGGTCCTGATGATCGGACACAATCAGCGGTTGATGCCGCCGCACGTCAAGGCGAAAGAGATTTTGGAGAGCGGCAGGTTGGGCAAAGTGCTCACATTCCGCACAACATTCGGCCACGGCGGGCCTGAACAATGGAGTGCCGAAGGAAAAGGCGGCTGGTTTTTCCGGAAAGATCGGGCGTTTGTCGGTGCGATGGGCGATTTGGGTGTCCACAAGGCCGATCTGATTCGTTGGCTCTTGCAGGATGAGATTGTGGAAGTAGGTGCGATGGTGGACACGTTGCACAAGGAAGAAACGGACGTGGACGACAACGCGGTGATCATTTTACGTACTCGTGGCGGTGCAATCGGTACGATGGAAGCAAGCTGGACACATTATCCAAACGAAGATAACAGCACCATTTTGCACTGCGCAAACGGTACCATAAAAATTGGGGTCGACCCAGTGGATCAAGTGATCGTCGAACTTCGGGACGGCACGGTCGAACGTTATCAAGTAGGCGCCATCGCGACCAACGAAGAGGGAGGACAAACCAAAAGCGGCGTGATTGACGCATTTGTCCACAGCATCCTCTCTGGTGAACCTCCTCTCATTTCGGGCGAGGAAGGGAAGAAATCGTTGGAGATCATTCTGGCGGCCATCCGTTCTGCGGAAGAAAAACGCATCGTACAACTGCAGCCAGCACAAGTTGGCTAATTGGAGGCACAGTGATGACGCAGTCATGGAAGATCGGAATCATCGGCGCAGGTGGGATTTCGGAAGCCCACCTGGCCGCCATCCAAGAGGAGCCGCGAGCGCAAGTCCTCGCCATATCGGACGTAAACGAGGAAACCGCACAGATGCGCGCCGATCGGCACGGCATCCCGCACATTTACACCGATTACCGGGAGATGCTGAAACGGGATGATCTGGATGCGATCATTCTCTGCCTTCCCAACTTTCTGCATGCCTCGGTAACGGTGGAAGCGCTGGCCTCAGGCAAACACGTTTTGTGCGAAAAACCGATGGCGCTCAACGCCGACCAGGCGCAGATGATGATGGATGCGGCCAATCAGGCGGGCAAAGTGCTGATGGTTGGACAAAACAATCGTTTCCGCGGGGAATCGACGTTGCTCAAACGACTGGTGGATCAAGGCAAGCTGGGAACTGTCTATCATGTGAAAACGGGATGGATTCGGCGAAACGGCATCCCCGGTTGGGGAAGCTGGTTTACGTCCATGGAGAAGGCGGGGGGTGGCCCCCTCATCGACATCGGGGTGCACGTGTTGGATCTGGCGCTTTGGTTGATCGACTATCCCCGGCCGGTCACCGTGTTCGGTCAGACGTACAGTGTATTCGGCCCGAAAAAGAAAGGACTTTTCAGTTGGGGAACCGTCAATGATCAGGGTGTATTCGACGTGGAGGATTTGGCGGTGGCCATGATCAAATTTGAAAACGGAACCACACTGATCTTGGACGTCAGTTGGGCCGCCCATATTGAGAAAGATCGCGCCTTCGTGCAATTGTACGGCGAGGATGGTGGCGTCACCATGGACTTTGGTGCCGGCAGAGTCACGCTTTTTCATGAGGAAGCGGGTGTACCTGTGGATTCGGTTTTGTACCCCGAACGGCAAAATGAACGATTGTTATTGTTGCAAAATTTTCTGGATGCAGTGGAAGGAAAAGCGGAACCGATTTGCCGGCCGGAACAAGGGGTTTACATTCACCGCATTTTGGATGCGATTTATACCTCTTCCCGAACGGGAAGGCCTGTCACATTGGATGAATCAGAATAGGGGGTGGGAAGGAGCGAGTTAACACAAACGGTGACAACAGCGGTTCTGATCATCATGAAGGATGGAAGAAATGAAACAAACAGGAGGGGAAACACGCATGAAACAGTGGAAAAAATGGGTGAGCGCAGGTCTCGCGTTGACGATGGCTGTATCACTGGCCGCTTGCAGTCCGGGTGGCTCCGATGCGGACAGCGGTAGCGGAGGCAAAGTGAAGATCGTCTATGCCCGGGGAAAAGATGTCACACAGGCAACGAAAAAACTGGTCGCAGCATTTGAAAAAACACACCCCAACATTGACGTCGTCGTGCGGGAGATGCCGGCTGATACGGGTCAGAGCCATGACCAGTACGTAACGATGCTCTCCAGCAAATCGTCTGAAATCGATGTGTTCGACCTGGACGTGATTTGGCCTTCGGAGTTTGCTCAGGCTGGCTATCTCTTGCCGTTGGACCGGTTTATCCAAAAAGACCGGATCGATATGAGCAAATACGTACCTGGTGCGGTCGAAGCAGGTAAGTTCGAGGGCAAGCAATGGGTGATGCCCAAATTCATCGATGCCGGTCTCTTGTATTATCGCAAAGACCTGATCAAGCAACCGCCGAAAACCTGGGACGAACTGATTCAAATGGCCAAACAGACGAAGGGAAAAGGCGGAACCAAATTCGGCTATCTGATGCAAGCGAAACAATATGAAGGTTTGGTCTGCAACTTCTTGGAGTTCATTTCCGCCTATGGCGGCAAAATCCTGGACGATCAAGGACATGTGGTGATCAACAGCCCGCAGACGATCAAAGGGTTGAAAAAAATGATCGAAATCGCCCGGTCCGACTTCGTTCCGAGCAATATTACCACTTTCACCGAGCTGGAATCCCATACCGCCTTCCTGGAAGGTCAATCGGCGATGATTCGCAACTGGCCGTATATGTACGCACTGGTGCAAGATCCGGCACAGTCCAAAGTGAAGGATAAAGTGGGTGTCGCCCCGTTGCCGGCCGGCGACCACGGTTCGGCTGCCACATTGGGCGGTTGGATGACGGGGATCAACCGATACAGCAAGCATCCGAAAGAGGCTTGGGAACTGGTGAAATTTATGACGGGCCTGGAAGGTCAAAAAATCACAGCGCAATATGGCGGATCGGCACCGACATATCTGCCGGCATACAATGATCCGGCTGTAAAAAATGCCAACCCGCTGTTCGCCCAAAAGGACTTTGTCAAAGGAGTCAGCAAAGCCGTTCCTCGACCGGTATCCCCGGATTACCCGAAAATCTCTGACATCATCCAAATTGAAGTCTCCAAAGCCATCGTGGGGAAACAAACGGCGGAACAAGCCGTGAAGAACATGGAGCAAAAACTGAAACAAGTAGTAAAGCAGTAAATAAGTGATGGAAAGAACGCGAGATAGTGAGCCGGGAGATCGTTTCACCGTTCCGGTTGTAGACGGGGTACGGCTCCCGGCCTCTTTCAAAGAGCCAAGTGGGAGGGAAAGGATGGTTCCCCCGTTCAGCCTTCAACAAAGTGGTGACGCAACATGAAAATCGGTAAGCGTATGGAGTTGTCGGAAAGGTCGATAGGCTATCTGTTCGTGTTGCCTACGCTGATCATCATTCTGTTGATCGCGATCTGGCCGGTGATCCGTTCTTTTTGGATCAGCTTACACGATGTGCGGTTGAACAACCCGGCCAAAACCGAGATACATGACCAATACGGAATCGATATGGAAGGGTATCTCAATAACGCTCCGTTTTTGATCAGTGCACTGGATTCCGAAATTCAGCACGCCAAAACACAAAAAGACCGTCTCCAGGCCATACGGGACGAAGTGCAAAAACTGAGCGATCTTCTCAACCAGGAAAAAGGGGTAAAAAAGCGCTACGATCAAGTGAATGATTTGCTCACGAACTACCAACCGATTCCGCCCGACTTGAAATACGCCAACATCGAAAACGAGACAGCACAAAAGGTGAAACAGTCGCTTTCGCACATTCGCACTGAACTGGAAGGTCTGAAAAAAAAGGGAGTACTCCAGAAACCGAGAGACGTCATCGGTTTGGTGGAAGGGTTTCAATCCGCGTTGATTACGCCCAACTATGTCGGATTCCAATACTATCGGCAATTTGCTCAAGATCCGCGGTTGTGGGCGTCGTTGGAGAACACACTGGTGTTCACCGTTATTTCCGTCGCTCTGGAGTTGGTGTTCGGCTTATGGATTGCGATGTTGTTGAACAAGCAATTCATTGGACGGGGATGGGTACGTGCTTCCGTGCTGATTCCATGGGCCATTCCCACCGTCATTTCAGCTTTGATGTGGAAGTTTTTGTTTGACGGTCAAAACGGGATTGTCGCCAAACTGTTTGAGGTGCTCCATATCGTGCCAAATATGGGTGAGCTGCTGACATCGAAATGGGGGTCGATGTTTGCCATTATCGTCGCCGACGTATGGAAAACCACCCCGTTCATGGCCTTGCTGTTGCTGGCCGGTTTGCAAACCATTCCGCAATCGTTGTATGAAGCGGCGGAAGTGGACGGGGCCAGCAAGTTCCAACAGTTTGTGAAGATCACGCTCCCGCTGTTGAAGCCGACCATTCTCGTCGCGTTGTTGTTCCGGACATTGGATGCATTCCGGATCTTCGACCTAGTGTTTGTCCTGACGGGAGGGGGACCCGGTAACGCGACGGAAACGATCTCGATCTACGCCTACAAAACGATGTTCGCCCAGATGAACTTCGGGGCGGGTTCGGCGTTGTCCGTGATCGTTTTCCTGTGTGTGGCCGTCATCAGCATGATCTTCGTCAAAGTGTTGGGAACAGACTTGGTCCCCAGCGGCCGGAGTAAATAAGGAGTGTGACAGAGATGAAGCAGAAGCCGGGGTTTCTGTTTTACCTCATGATCGCCGGGTTTTTGTTCATCATCTTGTTTCCGTTTCTATGGCAGTTGATCACGTCCCTCAAGCCGCCCGGCGAACTGTTTGGCGATCATGCGTTTCGACCCATCATCGATCATCCCACTTTGGAAAACTACAAACTGGTGTTCACTGAGCGACCGTTCCACCTTTACTTGTGGAACAGCTTTGTGGTGGCATCACTGACGACGTTGTACTGCATCGTGATCGCTTCTTTCGCCGCCTATGCAATTGCCCGTCTCCATTTCAAAGGAAAGACGGTGATTCTCGGATTGGTACTGGCGGTTTCGATGTTTCCGCAAATCGCAACCATTTCGCCGATCTTTCTGTTTATGCAATCGGTGAAACTGACCAACAGTTATTTGGGTCTGATTATTCCTTACACCACGTTTGCCTTGCCGTTGGCTGTCTGGAACCTGACGACCTTCTTTCAAAAGATTCCCCATGATTTGGAGGAAGCGGCCAAAGTGGACGGGGCGACCGTGTTGCAGACCTTTCGCAAGGTGATTGTGCCGCTGGCGGTTCCGGGCACGTTTACGACGGCCATCTTGGTATTCATCGCCGCTTGGAACGAATTTTTCTTTGCGTTGACCATCAATACGGATGAATCGATGAAAACCGTGCCAGTCGGTATCGCCATGTTCCAAGGGCAATATACAGTCCCTTGGGGAGAGATCTCTGCGGCATCCATTATCGTGACGATTCCGTTGGTAATCATGGTGCTGATTTTCCAGCGGCGCATTATCTCCGGAATCACAGCCGGAGCGGTCAAAGAATAAGCTTATCGGCCGTGACCGCTGTCAAAGTGGTTGAACCGCTCGTCATATCGGGATGGCAGTTTTCCCTCTCGCTCCACTTTCGGCAAGCTCAAACGTCGTTCGTGTGAAAACGGCCACCCTCTTTTAGAGAAGGGGATCCGAATTTCCGTCTGAAGCCTCGTAGCGACGAATTTCAGACCCGCCGGTGGCCAGAGCGTCTGGCCAATTAATCAGAACGCAACGTTTTCCCAGCTGAGTGACTGACCTAAGCCTGACCGAGCTGAGAACCGGGAAGCGCAGGAATGGCATTGCGAGCAATTTCCTTTAAGCGAGTGTACTTTGCGACATCCTGCGCCCCGGTTTGAAGCGGCATGACCTGCTTCCTTGCAGGGCGCAGGTGGAGCAAACCGGGAAAAGAAGTGGTTATCATCAGACACGCATCAGGCTACTTTATCCACAACCGGAGCCGATCCTTGATTACGGATCGGTTTTTATTCATCATGTTGGTTTCGTACGCGGATGTGGAGACGGGAGGTATTGGGGTTTTTGGGAACCGTGATATAGAACATCCCGTTTTCGTTCTCGGCATTGATTCGTTCAAGGTCTGCATCGGCTGGGAGGGCCAATGATCGGCGGAAGGCACCGTAACGGCTTTCCACCCGATAAAGTCGCGCATCCGGTCTTTCGGTCTTCCGCCGTTTCTCACCTCGGATTGTCAATACGCTGTCGCAGACGGTGATCTCGATCTCTTTCGCCTCCATTCCCGGCAGTTCGGCTTCGATTACATATCGGTCTGTCTGTTCCTCGATATTGATTCGGGGAAGAAAATCGGCGGCCCTACCGAGAAAATCATCTTCAATTTCCCAGGGATCAGAAAAAAAACGTCGGACCTTTTGCGACAAACTTTGCCGCAATCGCGCCAAAGGTTTGACATCCGGCTGATCGGAACGCACCATGGTATCCATCTTCATCTTCCTTTCGCTCACTTTCTACCATCTATTTTGAGACGAAATAAACGGATTATGCGTCCATGAAATACATAAAAAGGATAGTCAGGATGTTTTTGTTGCGATAAGATGGGATACAAACGAAACGGTTCCATATGAGGGGTGGCGGCTATTGGCAGTCCGTTGGACGATGCTGGGGATGTGGTTGCTCGTCAGCTTGTTGGCGGGTTGCCAATGGGGAGAAGACTTTCAAGCAGGGACACCGGTCTCTCATCTTCCCCGTACGGAAACTGCGGAGTTCGTGCCGTATGCTGACCGGGAGGTACCGCGTCTTCGTTCATTGATTGCCAGAAAGGGGTTTCAACAGTATGCTTCTCAGCATGCGTATTTGTTGGGTTACAGCTACGATGGTGTCTTTCTGGCAGTAATGACGTTTGATCGGGAGGCAAAAGCCTATCGCATCCAATTGTATCACACCGTACGGCAGCGGATCGAAGAAACGCTGTATATACCTTCCGCTGAACGGTTGCATGCGGTGCAAGATTCCCAGAAAAGGAGCGAAGCGGAAGAACAATTACAGATTGCCCAGGAAACCATCGACATGGGGTACCGTATCAAGGTGTCAGCCAAACCTTTGAGATGGCGGTTCGATCAGGCTGTGCGCATTCCGGGGACCGGCAACTATATCATTCGAACCGACTGGAAAACACCGACTTTGTCCATCCTCGTCCAAGACAGTCAAGGGAGGAAATGGCAGCTGGCGCAACAGGATTGGCGAACATCTTCTCTCCGGCCGGCTCCTGAGATGTATGTAATCCGTCATCCGGATTTTCCCGGACGATGGACGGTGGTGGGTGCTTCGATTGGGTCCAAAAAAGGGCCGGAACCCTTTTTTTGCTCTGTGGAGATAGATGCATTGCGACCCGATCATTCGGAACAGGCGCTATCCCGACTGGTCCACACGGTTTTGCCTGGCGGAGGAAACATCGTGTTTCGTGGGGAATTGACCAAGCGCGGGTACGGTGTTTTGTTGGCTGTTCAGGAAGCTTTACCACATGCTGTGCGGGAAACGGGGATTGTGTATCAGGGAGTGGTCAAGCGATTTGTTATAATTGACGACAGCGGGCATGCTGTTGACCAAGGTGGCAGTAACGGGTTGGTTCATCAGGGAAGATTATTGTCAGCCGGTCGGTCCTTGTACTATCGGATTGTTTTGATCGACCGAAACCCCAAGCAAAAAGCCGATCTGTTACTGGTGGACCAGTTGGAGCCGAATGGAGAAGTCAAACGCACGTTTGAATGGATCTGGGATGAATCGGAACAGCGTTTTCAACTGTTGCAATGAGAGGGAGAGAGGAAGCATGGAAACATATTTATGGCTGATTCGCCACGGGGAAACGGTGTACAACCAAGAAAGACGGATTCAGGGACGGCTTGACATCCCGCTGAATGAAAACGGAAAAGAGCAGGCGCGGTTATTGGCCGAGTGGATGCGCACACGTCCGGTGGATGCTGTGTATTCCAGTGATCTCAAGCGGGCGGTGGAAACAGCGGAAGCGATCGCCCGTGTCCACGGATTGACCGTCAACCCGCTAAAGGAACTGCGGGAGCGGTCGTTTGGGGAGTGGGAAGGCATATCGTTCGAGGAATTGGAGCGACGGTATCCCGATTGGAAAACAGTATGGGCAGAAGGTGGACGCTATGGAGTCGAACGTTTTGACGAGCTGAGTCGGCGCATTGCCGATCAGTGGGAGTGGATCGCCCGCCGGCATCCAGGCGCCCATGTGGTCGTCGTAGGCCACGGTAGCAGTATGCATGCCGGTTTGATGGCCATCGCGCATGAGCGTCGTAACGAGTTGAATGCGAGATTGACCAATACGGGTGTGACGTCCGTCACCTTCTATCCGGAACATGGTTGGCAATTGGTTCGCGTTAACCAGACTGATCATCTGGAGGAGATAAAATCGGCCGATCGATGAGCAGGGCTGTTGGTAGTATCTTTGGGTGTCCAATTGGGGTGAGCCTTTTTTCACAGCTTCTGTTTGCTTCGTTGAGCTAAGGGTTGCCTTGTGAGAAAAAGGCCACCTTTCTTTTTGCATTGCCTCATTTCGGAGAAAACCTGAAAAAAACGGAAGGGAAAACCCCTTCCGCTTTTTTGTTTACCGATCACCTGCCAGCATCGTCAGATGACCGGGCAAAACGGAAAGTGTGGCCGGCGTTGTACCTCCCTTTTCCCCGTCGCAATCAATCAATTGCGATGGGGTTGTTTGTACATGCAATCGCCCGGTCCGAAAATACAGGATGTCTTCTCCTTCCGGCGTGTTTCCTGTCCAATGCGAGCGAATCCAGGACCAGAGACTGTCGAAGGAGGCCTCTTTCACCAGAAATACATCCATGAGTCCGTCATCCACGCAGCTTGTCGGGAAAAATGTCCGGTAACCGCCCAAGTAGGCACCATTTCCGGCAATGAGTAACTGCGCCGGACCGTGATAGAAGACGTCGTCCCCCTCTAGGTGCAATGTAAACGGGGTTGGATCGACGGCATGCTTGAGTGCATTGAAATAGTAGGCCAACCGGCCGAATCGCTCCTTCTCGTTCGGGTCGATATCCGAGGATACTTCCGTGATGAGCCCGACCCCCCAAAAGTTGAGAAAGTAGCGGCGGCCGTCAAAACCCACATCGACCAATCGTTGCCGACCGGACAGGATTTGCTCCGCCGCTTCCACTGGATCTTGGGATATCCCCAGTGTGCGGGAAAAATCGTTGCACGTGCCGCCGGGCAAAATGGCCATGTGTGGACGACGAGGGAGAGGGGCCAATGCATTGACCGTCTCGGCTACCGTACCGTCCCCTCCACCAACGATGATAAGATCGGCATATTCCGCAACAGCCTGGACAATTTGCGCTCCCTCGCCTGGATGGGTGGTTTGATGGAGGGAAACAGACATGCCTGCCCGACGAAAACGGGTGAGAATTTCGTCGATGGCGGAGAGCAGCGAGCCGTCCCCGGCGTTCGGATTCACGATGAGAACGGTATGTTTCATGTGAAATGACATCCTTTTCGGTAGGCTGAGAGGGTTGTGTGATTTAATATGGACACACATTCTGTTTTTGAAACGTGACGGGACTAAAGATCATCCCAACGGCTTCGTCCAGAGAGAAAAAATCGCGATCCATGCCATGATGTTGAAGAGGAACGTCAGTCCCGCCACGAGGGTGACCATATGCCACATCATCCGATATCCCCGTTTGCGTGCCCAAAGACCGACCGGCAGCACATACGCGAGTTGCACAAATCCGAGAAACCACAACGCAGCCCCCTTGGTTACGGTGAGCAAGAACGCATGACCACACAGGATGGAACCGATCCCAAGCGCAATCTCAACCGTGGTCGACGAAAGGTGCCTTTTCGGTTTCAACATCGGCCACCTCCGATCCATTGACTGGGGGGGCCGTTGACCGGATGCTTGCCTGTCAAAATAGACACCCTCTCTTTTCATGCGGACGATCATAAGTTAGGGTGACGTTTCTTCCGGAAACGCCATCGATTTCGCACTTCCTTTGGGTATCCATACAGCAGCCACGAGCAATGCTAACACGCTGAAAACGGTGGCCGTCAAAAAGACCGCGTGCAGGGAGTGTGCCAGCCACTGTCCCATTTCATCACTCAACCAGGCAGGCAGTTGTGCAAGGGATTCCGGGGAAGCGATCCCCTGCATATGCCGCAATTGATCGATTGTTTCCGGACTCCATTCACCCTGATGGGCTTGAATGGACGTCTCTACGGCACGTTTCAACTGGAATGTCATAACAGCCCCAAGAATGGTGACGCCGAATGCCCCGCCCATCGAACGGGAAAACATCTGAGAGGAGGTGGCAGCTCCGCGATCCTGTATGGGAACGGCATTCTGGATGGCCAAAATGTACGTGGTCATGGACAATCCCAGCCCCAAACCCAACGCGCACATGGTGGCCAACACCCATCCGTAGGCGGTGTTCTGCCCCATGCCGGCGAAAGTCAGCGCTGCGGCGACAATCAAGCTTACACCGGTCAACACGACGGGACGGTAGCCGCTTTTGAGTATCCATCGGCCCGCCGCGATTGAGCCCAATGTCCATCCCAACACTTGGGGCGTGATGGCCAATCCGGCCAAAGTCGGGCTTTCGCCCAATACCCCCTGCACGAACAGAGGAACAAAGGAAATCGCTCCGAACATGCCCATTCCTGTGAGAAATGCGGTCAAATTGCTGGAAGCGATGATCCGGTTTTGCAACAGGCGGATGGGGATAAACGGATCCTTCACCCGCCGTTCCCACCGGATGAGCACCACCAGCAAAACGGCCGAGACCACCAGACACCCCCACGGCAAATGGTTTTGCCAACCTTTTTCACCAACGAGCAAAGCGGCGTATAATAAACCAAACACCGATATGGTCATCAGTCCCGCTCCGACCACATCGACGTGCGGACGTTCTCCGTTTTTACGGTTGGGCAGGTAGACGGCAATGATGCCGATCACCAGCAACCCGATCGGCAAGTTAAACCAGAATAACCAGCGCCAAGAGAAATGTTCTACTGTCCATCCGCCGACGAACGGACCGATAACGGCCGCCAAACCCCATACCGAGGAAAACCATCCTTGCACGCGGGCACGTGCTTCAAACGGGAAGATATCCCCGATGATCGTCATCGCTACAGGCAAAACGCCGCCGGCTCCCAGACCCTGCAACGTGCGGAACCAGACGAGTTGTGTCATTGATTGGGACAGTCCGCACAACGCCGAACCTGTGACGAACAATAGCACAGCTACGATGAAGACACGTTTGCGTCCGTAAAGATCAGCCAGTTTGCCGTAAATGGGAACTGTCGTCGTATTGGCTAACATGAATGCTGAAAACACCCAGCTGTACAGGGAAATTCCACCTAATGCCGTCACGACGGTTGGCATCGCCGCATTGACGATCGTCACTTCCACTGCGGCGAGAAACATGGCGACCATCAACGCCGCCGTGATCATATTGCGTTGGTTCCGATTCATCTTCCTATCGCCTCTCTATCTGCTTCGTTTGGATAATCTTATCCTACTGGATAATCTTATCCTACCCCATCATTTCGAGTTGCGAAAGAGAGAGAAAAAGAATCCGGGAGCCGTCTCTTACCGCTTCGATCTACAGGTAATGAAGCGATGCGGAAACGACTCCCGGGACCAAAAAGTGTTTCAGATTTCTCCAGCCCGGATAAAAGGGAGTTGGAGACACAGACTCGCATCATCTTTTTTGATGGCGATGCTTCCACTGCAAAAACTGATACCGGATAAAGCAACCGATACAGAATCCGAGAATGGCGATGAAAGCGGCCAAGGCGACCATCACGGCAAATACCGTGCCTACCGTAGTCCAACCGAGCGAAAAGGCGATCAAGCTCACCGCCAGACAGATGACGGAAATCCATTGGTTAAACCGTTGTTGATCGGGGTCTTCCGCCAGGTATTGGCTCAGCGGCTTGGACAGAAACGGCCGGGCCAGCCAAAATGCGGGGTTTTTTCCGGTTGACAGGCTGATGATCCCTACTAAGAGCGGAATGACCAAGATCCAGGGCTGGGAGAACAGCAGAGCCGCCAACACTGTGGACACGATCATCCATTGATTGGTACGGACAAAAGGAAGAGGGATGCCGGACATGATATTCACCACTTTTCCGAGTGATTATGTAAGATTTATGATGCCATCAATTTGGATTGTTGACAAGGGGGATAATGGTTGATGTAACAGAAGGTCGAGGGCGTATCCGGTCGAGTGGCCGTTGAATACACTCAACTTTGGGGTTATGTGTTTTTTTCCATTGATGGGAACAATGGATGGTGTTAAGATTCAGCTTGGAAAACTGACTAATTCGATCAGGATTCAAGAGTATATGCCGAGGAGGCACTTGTTATGGCGAACGAACCGCGTTTTAACGATTTATTCGATCAATGGGCCGAGGATTATGATCATGCCGTATCCGGTGGCCATCCGGAATATATCGAGGTGTTTGAGGGATATGCAGATATTTTGAAGACCGTGGTGGAATCGCTCTCCCTTCCTAAAGGGAGTGTTGTGATGGAATTCGGAGTCGGTACCGGCAATTTATCACGTTTGCTCTTGGCGGCGGGCTACCGTGTGATTGGGATCGAACCGTCTGCTGCCATGCGGGAAAAAGCGAAAAGCAAACTCCCGGATCTGGAGCTCTATGAAGGGCATTTTCTGCACGTACCGGACAGTCTTCCGCGCGTGGACGGGATTGTCAGCACGTATGCGTTTCATCATCTGACGGATGAAGAAAAAGACAGGGCGCTTCTGGATTTCGCGCGTCGGCTCCGGCCAGGCGGGAGAATCGTGTTTGCCGATACCGTTTTTCGGGATGAAGCGACGAAACGGGCTATGCAACAGGAAGCCGAGGAACGTGGATTTCATGAACTCGCACTCGATTTGAAGCGAGAATATTACCCGGTAGTGGAACGTTTGGAGAGCGCTTTCCGTCAAGCGGGTCTCATCGTTCGTCTAAAGCAGTTGAACCGGTATGTGTGGCTGATGGTGGCTGAGCAAAAGGGAGGAAACCCAGGTTAAAACCTGGTCAGGTTGTTGATAAAGTCTGCGGGTTCCGATTTCCCGTCTCTGCTCCGTAGTGACGGCTAGAGTCGCTCGATAGGCATTTCGGCCCCCAATCCTCCAAAAGAGGTAGCCGTTTTCCCGCGACCACCTTTGAGCGTTTACGAAACAGGAGCGGTGAAAACAGTTCACCCGCGATCACGATGCTAGCCCACTGTGTCAAAAGTCTCCCCAGGCCGAACGCCTGGGTTTTTTTCATCCGCCAATCACTGTTTTTTGCTATACTATGCGTATGGGTGAAAGTATCGCTCAGTGTGAAGGGTACATCACATCAGGATATTTCGTCAAAATGAGGGATCTGATCATGACAAGAGAAGGATTGCTGCAGGAGTTGCAAGATCTGAACGAACAGGAAATTCAAACGATCTACAAAATGGTGCAGGCACTCAAGCGTTCGCGGGTCAGCCCGTTGGCATATATTGAAGAGCTGATGAATTTTCGGTCGGATGGCTACGATGAAAATGAGGGCGTTTATGTTCACCGCATGTTAGTAACCGAAGAGCTGAAAAACCGCTACAAAATGCTGCATGGGGGAATCACGACCACCTTTATCGACACTGCCATGGGTCATACCGTGTTCCAAGCGTTCGGTTATGAACGTCACGCTGTGACATTGGATTTGAACGTACACTTCCTGGCACCGGCACAGGATGGTTGGTTGACTGCAAAAACCCGTGTGGTGAAAAGTGGCCGAACCATCATCGTGTTGGAAGTGAAAGTGACGGATGAAAACGGCAAACTGATCGCGACGGCGACCGGCGATTTTTTCAGGTTGGCGTAGCGGAAACGGAAAAAAGGCTGGTGGGATGCGATGAAAAAACCGTATAAAATCGCGGCCAAAGCGATCATCTTTGATCAGGGACGGGTGTTGGTACTGCGAAAATCAACGGAGGAACGCAGTGCCAGAGACAATCACGGCTGGGATTTTCCTGGCGGTGGATTGGAACCCGAGGAACCATTGATGGACGCATTGGCCAGAGAAGTACGGGAAGAAACGGGGTTACAAGTGAAAGTCGTCGCGCCCGCCTACATCTACGATGAGATTCAAGAGGAAAAGCATCTGATTATCATCAAATTCGCTTGCCATCAACCGACTGGAACACTCCGGTTGAGTGCCGAGCATGACAGCTACCATTGGATCGCATTGGACGAATTGGACATGGCTCCGTTTCCCGAGTGGATGAAGGAGGAAATCAAACGGGCGCATCGGGTGTATACACAATTTCTGACAAAGTAGTTCAAAAGTAGTTCAAATGAAATGCCCTGGCTCCAATGAGCGCAGGGCATATTTTCAACCTTTCAGGATCGGGGACCAATCGATGCTGTCCGTGACGATTTGGGCAAATCGTTCCAGATATTGTTGGTCTTCCTCGTCGAAACGGGCTTCAATCGGACTGTCGATATCCAACACGGCTACCAGATAGTCGTCCTTGAACATCGGCACCACGATTTCAGATCGGGTGGCAGCATCACAAGCGATATGTCCGGGGAATTTCAACACATCCCGGACCAGTTGAGTACGACGCTCAGAAGCTGCCGTTCCACAAACACCTTTGCCGAACGGGATGCGGATACAGGCTGGTTTACCCATAAACGGCCCCAGCACTAGTTCGTCACCATGGTTGAGATAATAACCCGCCCAGTTTACCTGCTCTAATGACAGATACAATAGGGATGCGGTATTGGCCAGGTTGGCCACCATGTCTCGCTCCCCTTCCACCAGGTGACCCACCTGTTTTAACAGATGTTCGTATCGTGAGGCACGGTCGCCTTCGATCTGCTCAAAGTGAAACATGGGTGAAAACTCCTTTGTTGCAAATTGACTGAAGGTCGCGAAAAACGACTCAGCAGTGGGTTAGGTTGCACCTTTTCCCCATCATTTTAACGAAAAGGGGTCAACAAGGCTATACCCTTGACACTCCACACGGCTAAAGCCGTGGGATTCTTGAGTGGTTAACGCCCTCAGTCCATTTCTGTTTCGGGCAACCCTCAAGCTAGGGGCTGTGTCATCAGCCCATCCCACCCGGTTAGCACGTAC